>JAEZBX010000205.1 GCA_023412765.1 Bacteroidota bacterium | reverse complement strand
TCCTGTGGATTAACGACTGGGCTAGCGGCGTTCGACTGAAAACTACCATCTTCACTTGTCCAAAAGTATTCTTTGGCACCGCTCGCTTTTAATTGATAGGATGAACCAAGGCATAATTCGTCGTCATCCTGGACGATGCCATCAGCCACGAAAATGTCAACACTCACCGCTACAGAGTCTTTGACCTTACAAGTACCTGGATCAATTGCTTTTAACGAGACTAAATACCGGCCCGTCTCTTTGTAACGGTGTGGCACCATGGTGGTGTCTGTCTTGACAATACGGGTTCCATCTCCGAGGTCCCACTCGAAAATTTCTCCGCCCGTGCTGAAATTTTGAAATACTATCGTATCGGGCATGCACACTTTGTTCAGCCCGGGAGAATTAAGCTTGGTCGAATTGGATTGAAGTCGCGCTTTCAATGAAGACAAGTCGAACTTGAAAGCTGCGTTGTTACAATTGACGCTTCGATTTGTTCTCGACCACGCGCCTGCTGTTGAAGGAAAATCGGAAGTAGCAGCTCCTGTAGCGTTATATGCGCGGCAACCAGCACATACCGCGTGATACACTACGCCGCCTTTATCAAACCGGCTGGTTCCACCATCCACGTGTGTTGTCGACTGTGTTCCACCCAGATATGTGCCATACAGAAATTCGGATGCGTCGTCGGTAAGAACGATGAAATAGAAATCAGAACCTGATGTAGTTCGCTGAAATGCATCTCCGGTCACGGGCATGTTGAAAGTGTTGCTTTGCCAGTGGAATGTCTGGTTATTCACTATTCCTCCCCAGCCCGACATATAAAGGTTGTTACACTCATTTACGAGAAATGCGGTTGGCGAGATATCGGGAACGCCGCGGCCCGAACCGAAGACCGTTGAAAAGGCTAATGTCGTGAGAGACCGGTCAAACTTTTGTACAAATTGTCCGCTGTTTGGATTGCTATACACGCCAGGCGTTATTGGAAAATCACCGCTCGTCTGGCCATAAACAAACACTTCTTCATCCGAGTTAAGATCAAGAAAGTAAATTTGATCAAACGACACCGTACCAGTATAGGTAACGTTGTAAAGCGTATCGCCAGCAGCCCCTGCGTGGGCAATCCAACCATCGGCATCGCCCCGTTGATTTGGCTGATAGCTGCCCGGCTTTACTGGAAAATTTGGGCTTGTAGTTCCACCAGCGAGGAAGATTCCATTGTCGTTGTCAAGTTTCAACGTGTGGGCAGCGTCAGTGCCATTTCCTCCAATAAACATTCCCCAGATCATTTGAGAAAGATCGGGTTTAATCTTCAACAGGATCGCGTCAGTTTCTCCACCATTAAAAGTGACATCGCGACTATTTAGCATCGGAAAATTTGCTGACGATGTTACGGAACTGATATAGATATTATTCTCACTATCTGTAATGACGTCGCCGCGTAGTTCATCACCATAATTTTTCGTGAGCGCTCCAAATGGTGGATTCAGTCCATCGTTCAGATCTCCGCCAATGTATGTAGAGCCTAACAATTTGGAACCATCTTTTGCTATTCGCGCAACGAAAATATCAGACCCATTTGAATACTCGATCACATGTACCACCTGCTGGCCCCCATTAAAGGTTCTGTCCATCGCGTTAGCCGTGGTGGGAAAATCAGGTGAGCTTGTTGTACCCAGCATAATCAGTTCTCCATTTGCATTCATTACCAGGCTATGTGGCGATTCCGAATCCCCTCCACCCAGGTAAGTGGCATACAAAAGTTGTTTGCCCAGAGAGTCATATTTCAGCAACCCAATATCATAGAGACCCCCATAAGTTGTCTGAAATGCACCTGGTGTTGCGGGAAAATTACCCTGAGTGGTCAGCGATGTAACACCCGCGGAATAAAGATTTCCATTTTCTCCAGGAGTAGCCGTGCTGCCCCAGTTGTCGGCAGTTGAACCGGAATACGTAGCGAAGATCAGTAACGGGTCTATGGTCAACTCGTAACACGGGTCATATCCCGCAGGAAAGCGGAATGAAAGTCTATTATCCTCAAGAAAATATTCGCATTGAATAAAGACCTTGCGTCCATCAATCCACTGATAGGCTACTGGCTTTTGCTCGATAATGTCGCCAACGGACGTGCTAACAGTCAAGTTGCCTTTATGTAATGATGTGGCAGTTGCTCCGATATATTGGAGACTAATCTGGGAAGGATCAGCACTGGGCTTAACGATAAGATCATACTTCACATTTCTGTCAACTGAATAGATTTTTAATCCGATGCCCTCATACCAATCGCTGTAATAAATTCCATCGTAAGCATATGCGCGCGAAGCCCACCGCGCAGGATCATTACCGATGAAATAATTGTAGTATTCTGAGGAACGCCCCATCGCCGTAGGTAAGGCATTTTTGTTTGCTCCTATAAAGTTTACTTCGACGGCGTGCCCGTTGATCATTTGTCCCGGCGCGAAATGACCATCCGTTTCGTTTCTTTTTTCATGTAGCAGTTCATGCAGCTCCTGCATCCGCTCCTCGTTCAAAAGATAATACTGAAATCTGCCAGGACTAACATTCATTGCGCCCCCAGGTACTCGTGCTGAATATTGGATAGTACCCGGCCATTGATTCTTATTCTCTATGAATTTGATGCCCGGCGTTGTACTGGAGTATGCCCAAGTTCCGGAAAATAGAAGCCCAATTACCAGGAATGAAAATCTGTTATCCCTGCACATCCACAGCATATTAAAAAAATAAGTAACGGCTCTGATGAGCAAGATAATAATAATCGGGAAATACTAAGCTGTCATAAGCACCAGCCGGCAAAGGATAAGCCTTTCTAACGAAGTCAATGACGACTAAACGACTACCCTATTCTCAATTTAAAACAGGAACCCTAATCTGACATAACCAAGATTCCCTTCGTTGGAATGGGCTGCTTCCAGCGAAAGAACAGTCAAATTAAACGGAGTAAACCAGATACCTCCTCCCCATCCCTTGTGCCAGGCATTTGATCGGCCAGACGGGGTTGAAGGATCTACACCCTGACCATCTTTATACCAGACACGGCCAAAATCATGGAACGCAACAATACCCAGACTGGCGGGAAAAAGATAAGTCCGGATCCTGAAGAGTTTTACCCTCATCTCCAAATTCGTATAGAATTTTTTATCTCCGTAAAATCTCGTTTTGCGGAAGCCCCTTAACTCTGTCTTGCCGTCAAGAATCTGTGCCTGATAGAACTCGTAGTCGCCAGTGTTTAACCCTGCCCCTACCCGCGCTGCAAAAACGACTCTTGCCGGGGCGCTAAAAGATTGGTAAAATGAAAGTGAGCCGTCGTATGATGAAAAATCGCTCGACCTGCTATCGGGTCCAGCCATATTCCTTCCGGCAAGATTAAAAGTTATGCCGCGTGAGGGTGTCTGTTGATGGTTCTTTTTATCAATAGTTACACTCCAGTTTATACCTAGATAGTTGTTAGACTCCTCATAAAGATTATACGGCAGCTCTTCTGCAAACTCGTCAATATACCTTGGTCCGTCCGGATCTTCGATTTCAACGTGCTGGTAAGCAGGACCGATTTCAAGCCTGCCGAAGCTACCAATGTTTCGTGTCAGGTTGGCTTCGAAGCGAAATTCTTCAAATCGAAATCGGTAATAATCTATGGAATTGTCGAGATCAAACTGTGCATCATCATCAATGTCGCTGTTGTAAACAGATTCGTTGCCCATTCCAAAAAAGTTGTTCACGTAATTTGGTGCCTTCAAATCGGCATTGACTTCTATGCCCCACTTTCCTATTACATCTGTAAAATCTCCACGGTATAAGAAGTTGTATGAATTAGTCCGCGGTGCAAAACTGGCTAACCCGATATGCCTGCTTTTAAAGGGTACCTTTCGAAAGCCTTCCTTTTGGAAATAAAAACCACCGCCGATGAACAGACCGTCATCGGGATTATAGTTGCCGATAATCAGTGGCGCCAAACGATCATATTTGAAAGCCTTTCTGTCATATGTGTTTACTGATGGGTCACTTGAAGTTCGATCTGCCGTTTCGCCCTTGGACACAACTTCGGGCGCAGGCCTCGTATCATAGAATAAGGTCTTTTTACCCAGCCCTTTAACCGTTGACTTATCCATTAGAGAATCTGTACCATCGCCCCCGATCACTCTCACGGTTATACTCTTTTTAGCTTCGCCGTTCAACTCAATCCTGTCGTCTCCGCCCATTGCAAAAATGTTAATGAATCGAGTCTCAGCTTTTTGAAACTCGCGCTCATACTGCTTTTTACCCTTCTCGCCTTGTTTATTGATATTAGACATTTTGACATTCACATTGCCGGCGGGCAAACGTGTGATCTCGAACCATTCTCCCTTATTTGATCCAACTACATCAACTTCCTTTGCCAGGAACTCATAATGCGAGATTGCATATTCGACCAGACGAGAGCGACGTGCTTTAAGCTTCCGAATGACTTCGGCACCATGCAGATCGAATATTTCCTTTGGCCATGCCCGAATCGAGCTTTCAATCACTTCATCCGTCAGCCGCTGTTGTAAATCCTTTGCAATGCTTATCCATTCTTCTTTCTCCAGTTCGGTAAGAAAGGTGCGATCGAAATACCTCGCATTATATGAAAGGCCCGATGGCCATCGGATCTCTTCCCCAAAACCTTCGAACTTTGGCATGGCCCACTTGCGACTCCACAGTTTCGAAATAAATCCTTCGTTCACGAAAAAAGCCTGGTCGCGGTCGCGTGGAACAGGGCGGTATCGTTCGCCATCTTTCATTTCAAACTTTGCCCAACGCCATTGATCATCATGCCTGTCCCAGTCTGAAATCCAGAGATCAAACAACCTGCTGCGAAGCACAAAACTTTGATCTGCGCGGTTCTCATTGTCCTTTAATTGCTTTTCTAAAACTTTACTCGTGTTCACAATGTCTTCAGAATTACCAAAAAAGGCCTTATCGGACCAATCTCCCGCCGGCCTCTCTTCATAGAGGGCTAATGTGTTTGCAAAGGCTTCGCGATAGATTCCCAGCTTTGGGTCGTCTGGTATAAAGACGATTTTGGGATTGGTGTGATAAATACCTGCGGCATCGGCCAGCGGCGGAATCACAATAGCGGCATAAGGGTGGGCCGCCGAAATCTGATCCTGGACGAGGTCCTGAATGAATGTCTTTTGGAACATTTCCGGTACAGCTTTCTCCGGAAACTTTTCAATAGAGCGGAGCACGTACTCGCGCCCTGTAGAATCTTCAAGCCTCAAAGAAAGGGTTTGCATACCACCACCTTTTTGGGTTATAGTGAGGCCGCCTCGTTCCGTCACGAGGTCGATTACAGGTACCTCTATCTCTTGAGACCAGGCAGCCCTGTAGTTTTCACCGAACATTTTGCGCGTACCCTTACCAACCGAATACTGATCACTGGCGTTGACACGCACTACCTTATTGGAAAAGTCAGGCCGTGAATCTGCAATGCTCGATTTGATAGATTTTACTGCTGGCAAAGAGTCTCGGAAAATGATCTTGCCGTCCGGGAAATCAGAGTCAACCTGGAAAAAGGTGAAACAAACTGCGCCGCTTTCGAGGATGTCTGCTTTCACGAACCCCGTTGTGTTGGCAGCGAAGCGCGAAAACTTCTTCTTCTTGACATGACTTACCTTGACACCTGATCCGCTAACAATGTAATAGGTGCTATCCTTTGCTATTGCTTGCAAAGCGTGTTCATGACCGGCTACATAGATCGACCCGGGGTGCTCCCTCAAGACACTATTGATGCCTCGAATCATTTCCTTGTAAAGTGGATGCGGCGTATCCTGTATGTCGCCAAGAAATTTTCTAAACAAGGGGTAGATGGACCCAATAACCGGCATTGGAATGTAAAGATTGTCATGCGCAGCGGTAAGTGGGAACAAATGGTCTTTGACGGTGAAGACTCCTCCATGCTCGCCGTAAGTAATTAGCGGATGATGAGCGGCCATAATAATCCTCTTTCCAGCGTTGCGATTAAAGGCGTCGCCTAGCAGAACCAGGGCATCCCCGGGCGTTTTAGCATCGCAGGGTCCCTCTTCATCCGGCTTATCCCATGGGTGCAAAAACCATTGCGTATCCACAATAATTAACGTGGCTTCGTCGCTAATCGGAACTTCCACGGGTCCGGGACAACCATCTCTGGGTAAGAGAGTTATCTTCTCATCCGCCAGCGAATCAAGCCAATGCTGCTGGTTAGTGATCTGCTGCCACCCCTTCTTTCTTCCGCGGAGCCAATCGTGATTTCCTGGGATGAAAAATGTATTGGTATTCTCCAGTCCGCGAACCCAATCCACTTGTGTTTGGAGGATCTCTTCCGAGGTTGCTCTATTTTTTTCACCCTCCGCGGGCATTCCCCTCGGATAAACATTGTCACCCAGGAACAGAACTGTTGCCTGATTGGCTGATGATTCAATGCTCGCCCGAACCACTTTTCCCAAGATACTGGAAGTAACGTATGGTTCACCCGCGTCCCCGATCAGATACAAAGAATGCGTTATTGAGTCTTGTCGGGCCTGTGAAAACGCGCAAAAGGATAGAGAGAGAAATAACCAAGACAGAAGGAATTTGCCCATTCTTATCTGTATTTACAGGAACCGCTAACGCGGCGTAATGTAAAAAGTTTGTTGGTCGTTTAGTTATGCAGCGGGAATGAAAGAGAAAAATATTTTTACCTTTAGCGTTTAACAAGGTATGGATTCTGAGTTAATAAAAGCATCTCGTTTGCTGGCGGAAGGCGTATTCAAAAACAGATCATTTGAAAAGCATGCCTTTCACAATCTTGATCATACTCAGGATGTTGTTAACGCAGTTCAGGTTATCGGCCAACACTCCAATTTGACCGCAGATGAAATGGAGTCAGCACTTGTAGCGGCCTGGCTCCACGATGTTGGCTACGCAAATGGATCAAAGAATCACGAAGAGACATCTGCTGAGCGCGCCCGAGAGCTCTTGCAGGAACTGGGCGCTTCCGATCGAAAGGTAACTGAAGTAACCGAAGCAATTCGAGCAACTAAGATGCCTCAGCAGCCTAAAAGCCTGGTAGCCCAAGTGTTATGCGATGCTGACCTTTTTCATTTATCAACATCAGCGTGCCAGGAAAAGTCCGAAATGTTGCGCAAAGAAATGAAGGCACTTGGCACTAAGGACCTCTCTGCGGAAGAGTCCCTTAATGCGACGATGGATTTTATGAGGCAGCACACCTATCATACCCTCTATGGTAAAACTGTGCTCGAGCAGAATAAGCAAAAGAATATCAAGAAGTTAAAGAAAACCCTCAGGCCAGAAATCAGTGCAAAAGAGCATCGAAAGCTTCAAGAAGAGGTTGAAAAGCTTAGGTCTAAACTTGAAAGAGAAAGGATATTAAAGCCAGATCGTGGTATCGAAACTATGTTTCGTACCACCTCCCATAATCACATCATGTTGAGCCAAATGGTGGACAGCAAGGCAAGCATCCTGATCACCATTAATTCGATTATACTCTCACTTGTTGTTTCGGTGCTCATCCGAAAGCTCGAAGAAAATCCTTACCTGCTCATCCCCACTATTTTGCTGATATCGGTTTGTCTTGCTACGATGGTATTCTCGATTCTGGCGAGTCGTCCAAATGTGTCATCAGGAAAATTCACGAGGGATGACATCGAAAACAAGCGGACTAATTTGTTATTCTTTGGAAATTTCCATGCCATGAACGTGGAGGATTACCAATGGGGAATGAAAGAGATGATGAAAGACGCCGACTACTTGTACAGCAGTTTGATCAAGGATATTTACTACCTGGGCAAAGTACTTGGTCGGAAGTACCGTCACTTAAGAATTGCCTATAGCATATTTATGTATGGATTCGTTGTGGCGATTCTGTCTTTCATCATCGCATTGAAACTATCTTCCATCAACACCAACTTCTGATTGTTTCTTCACGAAACAGAACACACAAATGCCAAGCTGAATTGCAACTGTAGACACGATAGTTAAAATCAATTCCATAGAGGATGTGGTTGTTTGATATGAAATTATCCGTTCCTGATGAAAGCTTTCATTGACATTTGACTACCTGCGTTTACCAACGATAACCTGACTAAATACGCCTTCAAACGGATTTGAAAATGAGGCTTGATTTGGGACAAAGTTTGGGGTTTGGAGTTTAAGGTTTGAGGTTTGAGGTTTTTGTCTCCACGATTGTAGAGGAAACTTCAATCTACAATGCCGTCAATTTCTCTATCAGGCTGTCGGCTAGTTGTTGATCTTCCGGTTGTGCTAGTTTTCTGAACTGCTTGATCACTTTTACCGCGGGCTCAAATTCTTTGTTCATGGCCAGGGTAAGCCCAAGGTTAAAATAGCTATTAGGAAATGAAGGCTCCAGCTGAATTGAAACTTCGTAATGCGCTTTCGCCAACGGGAAATTGCCAATTTCCGCGTACAGGTTTGCCAAATTATAATGCGCCTCAAAATGACGAGGATCCGCTTTGAGGCAGAGCGTAAATCTGTCAATTGCTTTCGCATGCGCTCCATCTGTGCATTCAATTATTCCGAGATTGCAGTATGCATCAGCAACTGAATCTTCCTGTTCTATTGCTTGCAGATATCCGATCCTGGCGCGGTCCTTATTGCCTTGTTCGTCTAATAGTAATGCTTCCTCGAATGGCGTTAACTGATTAAGCTTGACCAGCTTGCCACCAGTGAAAAGATTCAATTGGCCGGTGGAATTCTTCTTTGCTTCCTTCCTTTTCCGGACGCGTTGAGGCCCGAATTTTTCTGGCGTAGGTAAAGGAAACTTAATGATCTTTGCCATGGCGCAAAGTTAACTGTTATCTGTAAACTCTACTGCTTAATTCTGATAAGATCGAGCACCGATCAGCTCGCTTTTTTCCGGACAGTCTTCGCAGGTTTCTCGGCCTTCTCTTTTTTTGCTGATGCCCCCTTCGCTTTCTCCATTGGTTTCTTGGCTGCATCGATGCTGGCTTTAAGAGCAGTCATGATGTCAACAACCTTAGGTGCTTCTTCAACAATAGAAACGATTTCTTTGCCGGATACCTTTGCATCGATAATTGCTTTGAGAGCATCATAATAATGATCCTTCATTTCGATGTTGGCAAACTTCGTGGTCATTGAATCAACCAACGTCTTGGCTAGCTTCAATTGCTCTTTGTCTGTCTTAACTTCAAGCAACTGCGGTACCTCGCGCATGCTCCTCACTTCATTGGGATAACGGAGTCGGTACATTACCATTCCTCCTTCATGCGGAGAAATCAGAACCGGTGTTTCGCGGTCGCGAAGTACCACTTTCCCCACTGCTATCCTTCCCGTTTCTTTCAAGGTCTGACTGAGCAATCCATAGGTCTTTGCAGCCATATCTCCATCGGGACCAAGGTAATAAGGCGCTTCATATAAGGTAGGGTGAACTTCATCTGTATTGACGAAGCCCTGGATTTCAATTACCCTTTCGCTCTTAAGTTTTACTTTTTCAAAATCCTCGGGTTCAATAATTACATATTGTCCAGGTTCATACTGGTAGCCTTTTACAATGTCTTCGGCCCGAAGTGTCTCACCTGTCACTTTATCTTTTTTCTCATAACTCACAGGGTTATGACCTTCTTTCGAAAGCAGGTTAAAGCTGATAGTTTGCCCGGAATCGATCGCGTTATAGATCCGAATGGGAATTGTTACAAGCGAAAATTGAATGTGTCCTTTCCAGATTGCTCTCATAACATTAAAGTTAGATTAAAAAGTGAATCGTGAGGGCTAAGATATTAAAAATGTGTTTAGGTGTTTAAGTGTTTAGGTGTTTAAGTGTTTAAGTTGCGGTCGAGCATAGTTTTTACGACACTCGGGATGGCAGCGGAAGCTTCTTTCTCTAGCTTTGAACTCTAGTTAGTAATCGTGTATCAGTTGAGGTCGGCAACCACCTAAACACTTAAACACCTAAACACTTAAACACATCCGTAGAGATCTTCGCTTTCAAATCATGCAAAATCGTATACAACCCAAAATAAGTCCGGTTGAGGTACACAGCCTCGCCGACTCCGCGCGCGCGCTTTGATTCGCGCAGCTCTTTCATGGTCGATAATTTCTCACCAAAAGAATAGAGCTCGTCGAAGTATGCGTCGTCAGCAAAATCGAATGAGTCCGAACGAAAAGGTCTGCCCAGGAGTTCCACCAATTTTGCAAATATTGCAGTGAAGAATTCCCGTTCTTTGGGAGTATCCTGCGGGTGAATGAACCGAAGTTCTGAGAAAACCTTTTCACGCTTCTCCAGATTGGAAAGAACATCGCGATCCAGGAGTTGGAAATAAATATTGTAAAACTCCGGTGGTATCACCTTCACACAACCAAAGTCAATTATTCCCAGCTTGTAATCGTCTGTAATAATAAAATTACCAGGATGTGGGTCGGCATGGACCGCCTTGAGCGTGTGCATCTGGAAATGATAGAAATCCCACAAAGCCTGCCCGAGCTTATTCCTTTCTTTGGGTGGAATATTTCCGTTGAGCACTTCACCCAAAGGTTTACCGTCGATCCAGTCCATTGTCAGGATCTTGTCGGATGAATAGTCAGGAAAATAGTTTGGAAAGATTATATTCTTGAGGTGTCGGCTTTTTACCGACAATTCCATCGAACGTTGCAGCTCAAGTGTATAGTCCGTTTCCTCCAACATCCTGGATTCAACCTCCTGGATAAACTCATCGTATTCGACCGGGTTTAATTTGAACATAGTCAATGCGATGGGTTTTACCATAGCCAGATCAGATTTTACACTGTCACCCACGCCCGGATACTGTATCTTGATAGCAAGCTTTTTTCCCTTTAACGTTGCCTGGTGAACTTGCCCCATCGAGGCTGCGTTGGTAGCTTTCGTTGTGAAGGTGTCAAAAATCTCGGTCGGACCCTTTCCAAAATACTTCTTAAAAGTCTTTACAACCAACGGATACGATAGTGGTGGCGCGCTGTACTGAGCCATTGCAAACTTCTGCTGGTAGGCAGTAGGCAACAAATTCTTGTCCATGCTAAGCATCTGGGCAACCTTCAGGGCTCCGCCTTTTAATTCACTCAACGAATTGTAGATGTCGGTTGCGTTGTCGAGATGTAATTCTTCGCGATTAGCCTCCCCGTTGATAAGCTTTTTTCCATAGTGCTTCAGATAATTTGACCCGATCTTGGCACCAGTAGTTATAAATTTAGAAGCCCGTTGAACTTTGGAAACGGGTATACGATCAAATTCTTTCACGAAGTTTATTTCATTTTGTTTTGGTATAAGAACTTGGCAAAATCAATTGCCGAGTCTACTGCACCCTTACCTATCAGGTCGAAGGCAAGGTTCACAGATTTTTCGATCGCCGCATCTGTATTCTCAAAACCTGCGCTGTTGTCCTGTTTCCAAAATAAAAGAATGAAACCCAGGTGAAGCCAAAAAAGTTGAGGATAACGCTTGTCTATAACCGGTCGCGTCGCAACCTCACCCGTGCCTCTTGCGGCATTTAATACAGATTCAAAATGATCTTCAAACTGCTGCTTGAAACCCTTGATATACTCAGGGACTAGCTCGAATTTCCGTGAATTCTCGAGCTGGAAAAGAACATAACTGCGGTGGGATTTCAGTTCTTCAAGCAATGTGTAATAGAACGCCAGAATCTTTTCCCTGGTTATAAAACCAAGGTATGCTTTGTCAGCCCTTAAGCGGCTGATGGTCTTATCAATAAAACCTTTCCAAATGTAGTTTTCTACACCGTCAAACGACCCAAACAGGTTATAAAATTCCTCTTCCTTAATGCCGAGGTCCACACAAAATTTGTACACTGACACAGGGCGAGATCCGTTGGTAAGCACAAACTCGATGTAGGCGGCTTTTATTTTCTCCTCCGAAACCCTACTCTCCGATTTCCTAGACGTTTTCTTGGCAGTTTCCATGATGTTATTAACTGAAAATGAATTGAAATGGTTTGCACTTTGCTTGTGATATTTTTGTTACTTTCAGCGTGATGAAGACCACTTTTACGGATAAACTATTTAATCCCGCCAATATTGTGCAGCGAAGATTTTGTGCTGCCTTCGCATTCCTGATCTTCGCGCTTCCCGCCACCACTTTTGGACAGGATAAACGCGCTAACTCCAATCAACTTTACCAGCAAGGAGAAGCAGCACACAACGCCGGGAATTATAAGCTTGCCCTCGAGTATTTAAACAAATGTCTTCGGGAAAGCCCAGGTTTTGCTGACGCCTATTTTACGCGCGGCGCAACGCGGGAACAGCTCGATGATCTGAAGGGTGCCAACACAGACTACAACATCTACCTTGAACTAAAACCAGATCAACCGGAAGCCTTGTTAAGCCGGGCCATTGTACGCTACCAGCTTGGTTTGTTTGACCAGGCCAAAGTCGATTTTCAGAGGCTGTTGACACTGCCTGCTGGTGAAACCAACACCATTTTCTTTAATCAGTCTGCAACTGCCAAGGGGTCAAATCAAATCATAACAGCGCAAGGCAATATAAGACCACAAGTGTTTAACTACCTGGGCCTTGTCGAGGTCAAGCTCAAGAATTACAAACAGGCTATTTCCTGGCTTGATTCAGCGATTCAGCTTAAGAAGGAGGCTGATTACTATGTAAACCGCGGGATTGCTAAAGAAGCCATGAATGATCCTACAGCGATGGAGGATTATCAGGCTGCGCTTTCATTACAGCCAGAGCATGCTCTGGCGCTTCACAATGTTGCCGCTCTCAAGAGAAAAATGGGGCAATCAGTTTCTGACGACGAATTGGAAAAAGCGATAGAAAGCGACTCCAGTATGCTTTACCCTTATCTAGAACGCGCATATCAACGCATGGAGGGTGGATATTATAAAGGTGCTTTGGAGGATTATAATCAAGCTTTGGAGATCGAAACTAAGGATCCGGAGATCTGGCTTAATCGTGGGCATGTGAGAGAAAAGCTGGATGACTTAAAGGGAGCTTATTCAGACTACTCGAAGGCGATAGAATTGGATGAGAAGTTTGAAAAGGCATGGCTTAACCGCGGAAACGTACTCAGCAGACAAGGTCGACTTGAAGAAGCGATCGAGGACTATAGTGTCGCTATAATACACGACCCAGAGTACGCCGCAGCATACTATAACCGTGCAATCGCTCTTCAGCGCTCAAAAAAAACAGCGGCAGCTTGCCAGGACTTGAACAAGGCTGAATCGTTGGGACTAGCGATTCCAGAAAAAATGAAGAAAGATATTTGTAGATGACTCAGGCGAGGTCTGGTCTAAACCTGATAAAGACCGACTCGCGGAACATCTTGTCAGGTGTGAGTCTTGAGTAGCTAACTTCAGCGATTGAGGATGCGTCTAGCCATACCGATGTTTTTTCATCCAGCAATTTCCCTTTCACAGCGGGTCGCTTAACCACCTTAACCTTCCTCAAGGCAGCCAATATTTCTTTGCTTGAAGCGTCGTCAAAACCTGTTCCGACTTTGCCCCGGTAATGCAATTCCTCACCAATCTTTTCTGCAATGTGCAGCGCGCCGAACGTTGTTCCTCTATCTCCTTTGCCCTTGGTATAACCGACGATGAAGCACTCGCATGTTTGACGAACCTTTACCTTTATCCAACAGTCACTCCTTCTGCCTGGAAGATATTTGCTGTCTTTTTTCTTAGCCATGATCCCCTCCAAACCATGATCTTTGGCCGCAGAAAAAAGCTGCATCCCATCCTCGACATGTTCGCTTACCCGATACGCGGTCTCTGATCGAATGGCATCAGCCAACCATTCTTTCCTTTTAAGCAAGGGTTCATTTATGAGCGACCTGCCGTCGAGATAGAGGCAATCGAAAACATAACAATGCACCGGATTTGATTTCGACAATTTCTTGATAGCCGTTTCCCCTGAGCTCATCAACCTGTTGATGACCTGCTTGAATACAGGTTTACCCGCGGGGTCCAGGCAAACAATTTCTGCATCAAATACTCCGTTGGTTGCCCGGAATGATTTTTCCCCATCTAGCAACTCGGGAAACTGCGCGGTTACATCATTCTGGTTACGCGTTCTGATTTTTACCTGTCCGTCTTCCAGGGTTATCATAGCGCGAATACCATCCCATTTTAATTCGAAAATGTAATCGTCTCCTTTTGGAGGACTGACGCTTGATTCGGATAACATGGGTCCCAAGTCGTGATGGAGGAAGTTCAATTGAGGATCATCAACCCTTTCGAGAAGCCACTCCTTTTCCTTCATTTTATGGATGCGATACTCACCCGTTATTTCCTTGCTATTCAATCGGAAATAGAAGCCATCCTTCTTGTCCTTTGTAACCTGATATTTACCCAGCGCATAGATCCACATTTCACCGGCGCCATATTGGCCCTTTGGGATCTTCCCATCGAACGTTAGGTATTCCATGGGGTGATCTTCAGTTTGAACAGCAAGTCGCTTCACGCCCGGATACGGTGGTAACCCCTTGGGTACTGCCCACGACTTCAAAACACCGTCCTTTTCTAACCGAAGATCATAATGGAGCCTCGAAGCATGATGGCGATGTACAACGAACTTGTTCCCAACTTCGTCGGGTACAGCGGCGACAGGTTCTGGGGTCTTACTGAAGTCTCTCTTTTTAGCATAGGCTTCCAGTTGCTCCGGAGACTTATATTTCGGATTTGGCTTAACGGGAAGGCGTTTGACCTTATTTCCTTTTTTCCGTTGTGTGTGCAACGGTACTGCATATGCTTCGAATCCTGCCCATGCATCACCGTCGCGAAGAACCTTGTCAACTGCATTATGGATGTTGTATTCCAGTGGGCTCTCCGTTGACTCCAATTCCTCCCAAGTCAGAGGCATCGATACAGGGGCACCATCTCTTCCTCTCAGGCTATAGGGCGATACAATGCTCTGTCCGGATCGTATTCGGAAAATGTCGACCAGCACTCTGCCTTTACGGGCATCCTTTTTTATGTGCAGGGTAACGTCATTGGCCCTCTCCTCGACAAATGGCTTTGCTATGTTTTCAGCCGCTTCGAATACAGTGTGAAAATCCCACGATGGTTCTATCGGACAGCAAATATGGAGTCCTTTACCTCCAGTAGTTTTGACGAAAGGTGTGTATCCATAGGTTTCGATATGCTCTTTCAACGCGAAAGCGATGGGGATTAACTTCTTGAACGAGTATCCTTCAGGAGGATCAAGATCGAACACCATATAATCCGGACACGAAAAGTTCGGCTTTCGGCTGTGTAGCTGGTGCAGTTCCAGGGAAGCCAGGTTCGCTAACCAGACAAGCAGTGCAGGTTCTGTTGCGACGATATAGTCCTTCGCCTCCTTGCCAAGGGTTACGAATTCAGACCATGAAGGAGCCCAGTCCGGTCGGTTCTTCTGGTAAAAACTTTCACCGTGAATACCGTCCGGGAATCGAATCAGTGTTAAAGCCCGGCCCTTCACATGAATAAGCAACGTGGGGGCTATCTTTAGATAATACTCTATGATCTGTGCTTTAACAATATGGTCCTTTGGAAACAAAACTTTGTCGAGGTTCGATAGTTCGACCTCCCGCTTTCCGACAAGAGCCCATTGTGATTTTCGCTTAGCCATTGAGGCTTTTTTGATAATGTGGAGCGTTCCGAAAATTAATGAAACCACATAAAGTGACACCGGCCATCAGTCCGGTAATTGAACTGACCACGACATTTCCTAGATTATAGTCGGAAGGAGATATATAAAAACGAAGCCGCAGGATAACGATAGAGACAGCAAATACCAGAAGCCAATAGCCTACTCTCGGTGCCGAAATTTCTGGTGCATGCATTGGTTTCTTGAGCAGGACATTTAATCCCACAACACTCAAGCCAACGAAAGTACTTATTTGCTGAAGAACGTAAAACAAAGGATAGTTTGCGCCCTGGAATGAAAAATATGTGTTGTCGTATATATCAGAAAACAATCGCACAAAAAATCTGCCGTCGTGGGTGAAGCTGTCCCAAAAGATATGAGAACCTGCGCCGATTACGGCAGACAATAAAAAAATGATCCAATGTTTTTTCAGGTATGCTACAAAATCAAAGCGTAATGTATCCTGAAATCGTGCCTGAAGAAACGCTGGCAGATTATTGATAAAGTTCTTCTTCACAACGAGATGAAAGACTAGTGCAACAATAACCGTAACCGGGACATCAAAATAAAATAAACCTGCATTGGTATGTCCGTGAATACCCAATACGCTCATCCTAAAAAAATACTCGAAGTCAGGGCTCATACTTCCCACAATCAATCCCGTCGCGGAGAAATACTGCCACCGAATCAGCGGAAGGATGATAGCAGGATGACCGGGGGTAAATGGCATATCGAAGTCATTACACCAAAAACATTTTCTTGGTTGCGTCTGGTGGCCAACGCTAGTCTACTACTTCAGCTACTTTTTTGTTGCTAAGAAAGATCATTCCAATCACAAAACAGACAGCAGCGACAATAATAGGATACCAAAGACCGGAGATCGGATCTCCACCCGGATTTGCTTCCGACTTACTGGCTTCATACAAGTACGTAGCGATAAATGGCGTAAGACCGCCGAAGATACCATTGCCAATATGATATGGCAACGACATCGACGTATATCGGATTCGCGTGGGGAAAAGTTCAACGAGGAATGCTGCAATGGGTCCGTACACCATCGTTACCATAACAAGTTGGACAAACACAAGACCAATCATCAACCAAAAAGCATGGTTGCTGAGTATGACTTCTCTTTTGTTTTCGGTGCTCGCAAGCGTTTCGCTATTTGCGCCGGGCACGACTTTAACTGTTCGTTCGATAACGCTGTTGCCTCCTTCGTACAGTTTTATAAAATTCTGTGATAGAATTGAGTCACCCTCGGCAGTGATCGTCTGACTTTTTTCAATTCGCGCCTGGGCGGCAATTTCTTGCTGCCCACTAACATCCGCCACCGCATACATCTGTTTATAGATCGGCCGATACAACAGCACCGCTGCCAACATACCTACCATCATGATCATTTTTCGGCCTATTTTATCCGACAACCATCCAAAGTAAATAAAGAGTGGTGTCCCGATTACCAATGCGATCGCTATGATATTTCTGGTTTGAACGAAGTCAACTTTACAGGTCGATTCGATAAATGTCATTGCGTAAAACTGACCTGTATACCAAACAACCCCCTGCCCTGCCGTTGCGCCAAACAAAGCAAGCAATACAAGCTTCAGATTCTCCTTTTTTCCAAAGCTTTCTTTAATAGGATTCTTAGAAATTTTTCCTTCTTTCTTGATCTTGGCGAACAATGGCGACTCCTGCATCTTGAGGCGTATAATAACGGACACTGCCACAAGGACTGCAGACAAAATAAATGGGATACGCCAGCCCCAGTTATTGAACTCATCTGTGCCCATTGTTTCGCGCACAAAGAGTATAACGCCAATGGAGACAAATAGCCCAAGGGTTGCAGTCGTCTGGATGAAGCTAGTATAAAATCCTCGTTTAGAAGCGGGCGAGTGTTCCGCCACATATGTGGCTGCGCCTCCATATTCCCCGCCAAGGGCAAGGCCTTGCAATAACCTCAGCAACAGAACAAGTGCCGGTGCCCAGTAGCCAATTTGTTCGAACCCCGGAATTAATCCTATAGCAAATGTTGATCCGCCCATCAGAATCAGGGTGACCATGAACGTGTATTTTCTACCGACGAGGTCACCGAGATGACCAAATACAATAGCACCAAACGGACGGACTATGAAGCCGGCGCCAAAAGTCGCCAGTGTTGACAGCAGCGCCGCCGTTGGGTTTGTACTCGGGAAAAATTGTTCAGAAAGAATGATGGCAAGGCTTCCGAAAATATAGAAATCATACCATTCTATAAGGGTACCTACAGAAGAAGCGGCGATTACAAACCATAATTTTGACTTCTCCTGAGGAGTGACGGCGGTGGATTGCATTGATTTTATTTTTTTCTCAAGAGGGAAATATATGAATTTTTTCCCCGGTCTTTATCCGTTATTAGTTAATCGTTATCCGTTAATCGTTATTAGTTAATCGTGGGTGTGAGAATAGGGTGTGGGTGTGCGCTCGTCCGATAAATCGTGCTTTAATTTTCACGACTGAGTAAAAGTAATTTTCGGCAATCTGTAAAAGGAGACAGCATGATCTCCGTATACCTTATACCTTATACCTTATACCTTATACCTTATACCTATACCTATACCTATACCCTATACCTTCGCGACAAAACGGCGCAGCCCTGCACACTACTATTAACTAATAACGGATAACGAATAACTACTCCGAGTACCACGATTCCTGAATCTCATGAAACAAATCGTGAAGCTTGGTCAATGACTGGCCAACAGACTTATCATCTCCAGTTTTGGCAACCTCTGCGAACCTGGATGCATCGGATTTTAATTGATTAAGCTTAAACTTCATTTCGTCATCTCCCTTAAATTTTTCCGGCAGTGGTGCGTCCGCCCACCGATCGGCAGCCGTAACCAAAGAGTCAGCATAATTTTTTGCTGGTTCAAGATTTGAAGAGTCTTTGAACGGATGAAAAGCTTCTGCCATCACCATATGAAACGCATCCATTTCCTGCCATTCTTCATGCGAAACAGCTTCACTATCGTGAGCTTCATGATTTTCTTTTTTTGATGTACAGCCCAGTATGGTAATTAGACCGAGCAGTAACCACGCAGTAAATTGATTCTTTAGCATCATGACATTCAGTTTTATACAAAGAAAATTCTATTCTTTTGGTTTCCTTTTAAATCTGCGACTGCCCTCCAGCCGTTTTACTATTCGCTTAAGTACATCGAAATAAAGTGTGACATAAAGGAATAAAGTCATAAGCCAGATCACAACAATATTGAAGTACAGTGTGTTCCAGTAAATCCCCGCAAAATGTTTCGTAGGTTGATACAAGTTAGCGGAGAAATCAAAAAAATGTTCCGGATTATGCTCATCGTTATAAACCGGATAAATCTTTTGGACCAGTCTACCGTTGTATTCCATTATTCGCTCGATAGCAGTGACATTTAAGACAGCATCTGTTACTGCATCATTTGCATAACTAAGACGTTCCATTTCAAAGGCACTTCGCTTCTCGGGTGTTGCAGTAAGTTCGGCGATACGAGCATCTTTCTCGTTTGCTGCTTTCGATATCTTATTAGAGTAATAACGTTTCAGAACGGCAAGGAACTTCGAGGTTTCCTGGTACACGGTGGAGTCAAATTTAACAATAGCTAACCTGTCGAGATATTTAAATTTATCCTCCCCAATTGATTCAAGTTCATTTGCAATCTCTTTCTGGATCAGTGCCAATGTTGATACCATTCTTGTGTTATTTTCATTACGCCATTGTGAGCGGTTATTCACACAGTAAGCAAGCTGAGATTCAAGGGCAGGTATGTGGTAAACTCTCTTATACTCAGCGTTCGCTATAGTTTTATCCAGGTCATAGAATCGTTTTTCAAACTTATTGTCGCGAAATTGAGTGACCATAAAGGCTTCAAATGCCCAGCGGGATGCCATTATCTCCCCCGCTAACGGAACACCTACAGGCTTTGAAACACGGGGGTTAAACTTATCAAAGCTGATTACCACCCCGCTCAGCAAAAGCTGTGGAATGATCAATAATGGAATAAGTATATAGATCGTGACAGCTGAATTGAAAGATGCCGAAATATTAAGGCCCAGCATATTGGCAAAGCATGAGCACGTGAACAAGATTATCCAATAGCGGACTTCTTCAAGGGGGATTTCCAGGATGCTATTTCCCACTAGCACAAACAGGAACGTCTGAACAGCTGAAATAAAGAACATCACACCAATCTTGGAGACCAGGTAACTGCTGCGACTTAGATGAAGGAATTTTTCGCGTTTCAGAATTTTTCTATCCTTGAAAATTTCTTCCGCGCTCATCGTAAGTCCAAAAAATAACGCTACCACTACGCTCATGAAAAAGTAAACCGGGATATTGTTATTGTGATAGAAGCTATACTCGGCCGCTTCGGCGCGATTGAAATACTTCACCATATAGGCAATGAAAAATGCCAACATGGGAGCAGCAAATAGGTTAATATGGAGATATTGTTTATTGGCGGCTTTAGCTAACACATCCCTCATGATAAAGATTCTGAGTTGCCTGAACCATCCCGGTATTTCCTGGAAAACAGGTAACGCTTCCTTAACATGGTCTACCCTTGGAGTTTTTATTTTCTGTTTAAAATACTGATACCATTGCCCCGGCGAAATTTTTCTGGTTTGCGTCAATCGCCCATACTCATTCACCACCCTGGTTTCAATAATGCTGAATATCTGCTCAGGGTTGATATTACCGCATTCCGGACAAGCACCTTGCGTTTTGTTTGCTGCATTTATAATATCCCGAAAATAGATTACCGATTCAATTGGGTTTCCATAATAGATTTGAAACCCGCCTGCATCCATTATCAGCAACGTGTCGAACATTTTAAAAATGTCGGATGATGGTTGATGGATTACCACAAACACCATCTTTCCCCTCAAGCTAAGTTCCTTGAGTAGGTCCATGATATTTTCAGAGTCTCGCGAGGATAGGCCTGACGTTGGCTCATCGACGAATAAAAGTGTCGGCTCGCGCAATAATTCCAATGCTATATTTAATCGCTTGCGCTGTCCACCACTAATGGTTTTCTCCAGCGGTGATCCAACACGAAGGCTCTTGATCTCACTTAGCCCCAGGCTGGCCAGAACGCGCAGCACCAGGTGTATTATTTCGGATTCGGTATAATGTCCGAAGCAAAGTTTGGCGGCATAATACAGATTTTCAAAAACGCTGAGTTCCTCAATCAGAAGATCGTCTTGCGGGACATAGCCAATAACACCTTGAACTTCACCGGGTTGTTCATGTATATCGATACCGTTGACCTGCACACGCCCGCTTGAAGGTCGCTCGGTGCCATTCAGTACGTTTAGCAAAGTCGACTTTCCTGAACCGCTGGCACCCATTAGGCCAATAAGCTTCCCTCCCTTTTCAGCAATGTTTATGTTTTGAAGTCCAGCCTTGCCATTCTTAAAATGATAGAAAATGTGATCCGCAGTAAATGTTATAGTTGTGTAGTGCTCATCGATTAAGAACTTACTAATGATGTCGCTGTAATAGATAGGCCCAACCTTATCACCGCGTATAGTGCTACCGGTTGGAAACACATCAATCTTCCGGCTCTTGAGCAGGATACTATTCAGGTACACTGACGTAATACCCAGGTATTTAATAAAATACGTATCCGCATCCTGCAACCGAAGAATAGCTATGAGTCCGGTCAAGTTCTTCTCGATAATTCTTGGTCCGGGATATTCACCCGATCCTTCGTCTATTATCAGTACATCTTTTGAGGCCAGGTCATCAATGTCAAATCCAGTCACAAATGACTGAAGGGCCTGTATATCAGATTGGGGAATCTTAAGCGATTGTCCGATGTAAAAAACCAGATTTGCCTGCCGTTCGGAGATATCTTCATCAGCGTTGACCAGCTCAATAATCTTAACTACCAATACAACCTTTTGCTGCATGGTCAACGCCTGGTTCACCTGCTTTACGATGCGCATAATCTTCGCCCAGTCATCAACAAATTGCTGGGTATCCTGATCAACATTTCGCAGGTCCTGCCTTTCGTCGATGTGACTTGTTGCAGCGAACTCGTCAAAAAGCTTTAGATAGTAATTAGTGGCTTCGCGATTAAGATGCAGCCCAAGA
Source organism: Bacteroidota bacterium (assembly GCA_023412765.1). Classification (GTDB taxonomy): domain Bacteria; phylum Bacteroidota; class Bacteroidia; order Cytophagales; family Cyclobacteriaceae; genus Chryseolinea. The sequence goes on along the minus strand of JAEZBX010000205.1, from coordinate 14,392 downwards.
AATTCTTTGATATTGGTGCGCTCTGCATCTGTCACACGCTCACGCGCAACAATAGCAAACAGTTGTAGAATGGCTTTGAGTAGTTCTTCGCTCATGCAGGTGCATTAATGCGCTCAATAAGGGATCAAAATATGAATTAAAGGCCCATCTGTGCAACCTAATACGAAAAAAGGCAGGAATCAGATCCTGCCTTTTATATTTTAATTTTGTCGACGTTCTATCCCAATTTTGTGGTGATCAAATCGCCCAGAACAAACAGACCTTCGCGCAGATATTCATCCTCTAATTCCATGAGGTCCACTGGTGTTCCTTCTTTGCCAACTATTTTGGTACCTAACTTGTCGTTAGCAGCTTTTTTCTTTTCAGCTTCCTCCATCTCCTTCTTGCGCTGCACTTCGTTCAACGAAATTTTAGTTTCCCGGAAGCTCCTTGAGGTTTCTTCAGTTTCATTTACAAAGCGCTGAAGAGCAACATCAGTCTTAAGACGATCCTGATACGACTTTGTGAGATTAGTAATAACCCTGTTATTCACAAGCGGTGTCTTTTGATAAAGTGTTCCACGAATCTCATCCCAAGGCAACGCATTCGGGCTTGAACTTTCCCCGAATTGCTCGGGGCTTAACGCCGTTGGCAGTTGGATATCAGGTGTTACACCTTTATGCTGTGTGCTGCTTCCGGTCACTCTATAAAATTTCTGGAAGGTGATTTTCAACTCACCGACCTTATTATTCGGATCGTTGATAAAGCGATTTAAGTTGATAACTGTTTGTACCGTTCCTTTTCCGTAGGTCGACTCACCAACAACCACGCCGCGATTGTAATCTTGAATTGCACCTGCAAAAATTTCTGAAGCGGACGCGCTGAACCTGTTTGTCAATACAACGAGCGGACCATTATAAACAAGGGATGGATTGTCGTCGGTAAGTGTCTCAATCTTGTTTGCGGAATTCTTTACTTGAACGACCGGACCGCTCTTGATAAATAATCCTGTTAGGTCAATAGCCTCAGTTAGTGATCCGCCGCCGTTGTTACGCAGATCCAGGACAAGTCCATCGATATTTTCGGCCTGCAGTTCTTTAACAAGTTTCTGGACATCTCTTGTGGTGCTGGTATAGTTCGGATCTCCCTTTTGATATGCGTCAAAATCCATATAGAACTGAGGCAACGTGATAACTCCCAGCTTCAAATCTTTACCACCCTTCTGGTAACGAATCAGGCTCTTCTGCGCCTGTTGATCTTCTAATTTGATTTTGTCGCGCACCAACGTTATTACCTTAGGCGGACCGTTGACACCTGTTTGTGCAGGTAAAAGTTGTAACCGCACGGTTGTCCCTTTCGGGCCCTTGATCAGTTTAACTACTTCATCAATTCTCCAGCCAATCACATCAACCACTTCGCCATCAGCTCCCTGTCCTACTCCAATGATACGATCATTGACATGAATCAGGTCACTCTTTTGTGCAGGTCCGCCATTGATAATTTCTGCAACACGTGTATAATCATTTTCAGTTTGAAGGCGTGCACCAATGCCTTCCAAAGAAAGAGACATTTGCTGTTTAAAAAGGTCAGCTGCTTTGGGAGAAAGGTAATTTGTATGAGGATCGTAGGCTTCGGTGACAGCATTCATATACAAGCTGAACACATCTTCGCTATTAAACTGAGTAACCGATTTATTAAGGCGGGCATATCGCTCCCTTAACATCTTTTCAATTTCAGCCTGGGTCTTACCCGCCAGCTTCAGACTCAACGCCTGGCTCTTGATCATCTTTCGCCAAACCTCGTTCAGTTCTGCATCGTTCTTTGCCCAATCCTCTTTATCGCGATCCGACTCATAGTATTCATCAGTTGAGTAATCGAATTCCTGGTTCACAAGATTGTCCATCGCATATTTTATGCGTTCGTCAAACCTTTTCCTGAATGAATTATATACAAGGTAAGCCACTTCGATGTTCTCAGCGCGAATCAGATCATCCATCTTGTCGCGATATTGTTCGAATTTTTGCAGATCGGCACGAGTAAAATATTGTTTATTGTTGTCAAGACTTTTGACATAGGAATCGAGAATAACAGATGACAATGAGTCATCAAGATTAATTTTCCTATAATGATTATTATCAAGTATGTAAGTGATAACCTTGGCTTCCTTGCCATAAATAGGTTTCGACTTTAAGAAAGTTGTGTCGCCAGGTACACCGAGCGCAACTTGAGCGCTCAGGAATAAGACAAATACTGCACTGATTCCCGCAAAAAATAGTCTTTTCATTATCATGTAATTTATAACTGCCAGTCAGAAGAGGCTTGGCAAATGTCGTGCCTCTCCATACAAACGCAAATTCTGGTGAATAGATTACCAAAACGTTTCGAAGACGGATTAAAATTCCGTGTATAGTCTCAAATGTTTCTCAGGATACCTTTTCACCTTCATATCCATCAAGGAATTTTTGGGCCTGCCCAATGGTCTGAAACTCAAAAAATTTCTTGCCCCCTGTTGTAGTATGAATTTCAACCCTTACCAGATCGATATCCTTGTTCTTCTTAAAGTTATGCGTGGCCATAGACCTGTAGTCATCGGCTTCACGCGTAGAAATATTAAATGCCGTGGCGCGCACTGACTTGCAATAGTAGCATTGATAGTGCTTTATGAGTTCGCCGGTAACGTCTTTTCCTGGCTGCCGGGTAATCTCTTCCCGAACGACCTTCATCGTGTAAAACCCACAGCTATTGCATTTGAGCGCCTGCAGGTGTCCAGGGTATTTTTCGACTTTTACTTCACCACTTTTCTCATCTATCCAGACGTCATAATCAACCGAAAAGACATTTTCTTCCGCACGCATACCCTCAGCGAGGTGGACATCTTCCTCATCCTCACTTAAAAGTCGAAGTTGAGCGCCATTGCTTCCGATCCTGGGCATGTACCTCCACTTATTTAGTTTTCTGTGTAGTACGGTTGGATAATAGTATTCAAGAACAAGAAAGGCAACATAGGCAACCAATGTACCGCCAGCAATAGAGATAAATAACCGCACAAAAAACCAAACACCGATCTCGTGCAATTCACCCATTCCATAGATGTTGATCAGCAGCATTACAGCGAGGCCAAGGCACACGAAAACTCTTTTATAGGCCTTTATTTCATGCTCGTTGATGAAATTGTATTTCCCCTTATAGTCCTTGATCGTTGATATCCGGATATTATGCATCAGATAGATTCCTATCGCTACTACCGTCATAACAATCGCACCTGTAATCATGGCAAGGTGCCAGATATTTAAAAATGGGCTTGATGCTTCTTTTTCCATACTCAGTTAGAGAATTTTAAATATAATAATTTAAACGAATTAGTTGACCGGACTGTATTTGCTCACTTCTGGTTAAACACTTGGTTGATGTAATGTGATCTTTATAAAAGAAACAATTACAAATACTTCCTGGCACATTTGATGGGTTAAGCATACGTTAGGTCCTATTTTTTATATCAACTCAGACTTAGTCGTATTATTTTTAAGTCTCAGAAAATCACTGATTTAATTAATCCTATTGGATTCAAAAAATGAACATTCGGTCAGAAAAAATAGTGCAGTATTTCACACGTTTCTATGCTTGATAAACCCTTTTTTTAGTATAATTGTGTATAAATGCACAATACTATGGCAACTGTTGACAGAAAGAAAATTGAAAGTGAACTAAACGCATTTGCACTAAGGAATTTTGAGAAGCCGTCCGATTGTAAGGATTTGGAGCAAATAAGGTTTTATATCCGGGAGCTTTGCACAAAGATCGAAGACCTTGAGAAACGATTTGAGTTCGTGCCACACGCGGCCTACAAATTGTTGGCGCAGTATAACCAAAAGCAAAACTCCATCATCAACAAAGATTTTGACAACTTGTATCAGTGAAAATGAGGTACGTCCCCTCTCCAATCGCATTACAGTTCAGTTATCTGTATAGTGCAACTGCTAATTCCTCAGGACGGATGCAGTATCACCGTATTAAACCGGGCCAAAGCAAACTGCGGATTAGTCGCACCGAATTCATAAAGGCATATAACGACTCGCACATCCTCGCAATTAATCCGTTACAACAGCGAGGTCACGATGCAGTCTTTCAATTTGAATTTTACGTCTGAGAAAGCCCGCTAAACTTTGTTCAAAATTTTGGCAAGGTTTGCCGGACTGTAATTAACGGACTTCAATGTCTTGTTATCAGATTTCCTGTATATAAGCCATAGTTCACCTTCCTTGAGATAATAGCATTCGGTACCATCTTTCTGCCGATAATGTTCAACTGTAGCTCTGGCTTCATCTTCGGATCTACATGCTTTACTCATGTTGGATCGCTGCACCTCTTCGAAGAGTTCCTTAAATTTTTCACCAAGTCCAAACTCAAGGATGGCACCGGAAAGCACATACTGAATGTCACACAACGCATCGGCTACCTCAACAATATCCTTTTCCAAAATTGCAACTTCTAATTCTTTCAACTCTTCTGCGATCAAAGCAACACGAAGCTTGCAACGATCTTCGGAGGGAATTCCGGGATCGGAAGGGACAGGATGCTTAAAGGTTTTGTGAAATTCTGCGACGAGTTGAAGGGATTCAGGTTGTTTCATATAGGTTAAGAGATTTATAAATTTTCAATTCAAGGCCCATAAGGACTGCTCGTTGGGCCAAAAATAAACCTTATCCCCGGATGACCGTTATAAAATTATTGTTTAGCAGGTGCAGTTTATCAACTGATAGGATCAACAGGTAATTTATCCTGTGTAGCGACCGTCCGAATAAACGCAGCCGTTAAGTTTTAGAAAAAAAAGGCTACTTTTGCATATGCTTATCTTTAGGAATACTTATGTACGAAATACGATGGCCCTGTTTACAGGTCTCATATTCCTTAACATGAGTTTCTTTTTAGTAGAAGTATCCGCACTTGGGTTAACAAAGGATAAGCAAATGGTTGAGAACATTGCCCTGCTAATCTCAAGCAGCGCCGCTGAAGAGGAGAAAGATGCTTTTGGCGGAATGGCAGACGAAGACCATTCTGCAAAAGGAGTTGATTTAATTGTGAGTTATACTACACACACCATTCACGGTTACGAAATTTTGGTAACCAAACACGGTATTCACGATCAGGGTCTTCCTCTGATCGGTAGCTACGAAATCTACAGTCCCCCGCCCGAAGCTTAGAAGTCCATTCTTTTTTTAATCATCGACGAATTCAAATCGTCGACATCATCTTATTCCCTAATTAAACATTACCATGGACGGAAAACGCTTTCTGGGCGACGTTACTGCAGGTTTGACAGTAAGTTTCGCCGCTATTTCTCTTGGCGCAGCATTCGGCGCCATGTCCGGAAGAGGCGCATTTGCAGGAATGATCGGAGCCGCGGTCATTCCAATCATCGCATCAGCATTTGGAGGGGTCCGCATACAGGCGTCAGGTCCAACAGCGCCAATGACAGCAGTCTCTGCGCTAACTGTTGCCTTCGCTTATGACAGCTTTCACGAAAAAGCACTAGCTGAACAATTCATTACGCTAGTGTTCATCCTTAATGCGATATGTTTGGTGATCGCAGGGCTCGTTCGCCTCGGCAGGCTAATTTCGTTTGTCCCAAACGTTGTGATCCTGGGCTTTATGAATGGCATCGCTGTTCTCATCTGGAAGGATCAGATAGTAAAAGTTTTTGCTCTCAGCGGGAAGCCTATAATGGAAGGCGGTATCGGCCTAAATGTTGTTATCGCTTTGGTCACGTTCGGATTGATCTATGGAATTGTTTTAGGTCTTAAGAAGCTAAACGTTCGCAAGCAAATTCGCTCACTGATTTCAGGTGTGTTGTGGAGCATAATAATAATGACGGCATTTTCGCTGATCGCAGGGTTATCGCTTGAACGCATTCAATTGGGTAACTCGATTGGCTCAGTGAGTGAGTTCGGCGCAATGATAGCCAATTATTTCCCATCAGAAATTTTGCAAACCAGGTATATAATGATGGCTTTACCATATGCGTTGCAACTTACACTGCTGGCGTACCTTGATTCGTTGCTGACAGCGCTCATCCTTGACAGAATGACACGCGAAAAGTCCAATTTAAACAAAGAGCTGGTAGCCCAAGGGTTAGCGAATGGTATGTCTGGAATATTTCAGGGAATTCCAGGTGCTCAAGCCACAATCCGCTCGGTCTTATTGCTTAAGGAAGGAGCACAAACACGTCTTGCTGGTATTCTTATAGGAGTCTTTGCGCTGATAAGTATAGTCCTCCTTAAGGATTACCTGGTGTTGGTTCCAGCAGCAGTCTTCGTAGGGGTCTTACTCAAGGCGGGCCTTGATGTATTTGATAAAGATTTTCCAACGTATTACATGCAATATCAATGGTTTAACTCACCAGCGAGAAACATCCAACTATTATTCATTTTATACACTACCGTCATAACAGTACTGATCGATCTGAACATCGCGGTATTGACGGGTACAATGTTCTTTTATCTGGCTAAGTATTTCTGGAAGGTCCAGGATGTAGAATCCGATTTTGAACAGGTTTCAGAACGGGAAGCAAGATTAATCACAGGTTAAATTAAAAACGATGAAACTATATCATTCATTATTGGAAGGAAATAAACAATGGGTAGACAAGCGTCTTCAACAAGATCCCCGTTATTTTGAAAAACTATCCACCGGGCAAAGTCCACAGTTTCTTTGGATAGGTTGCTCCGACAGTCGTGTGCCCGCCAATGAAATTACAGACACCAGTCCGGGTGACATTTTTGTCCATAGAAACATAGCTAACATAGTAGTGCATTCCGACATGAATTTGCTCAGTGTTTTGGATTACGCTGTCAATATTCTAAAAGTGAAGCATGTGATAGTCTGTGGTCACTATGGCTGCGGCGGTGTAAAGGCTGCGATGGAAAATGAGCAGTATGGTCTCGTCGACAATTGGCTTCGGTTTATCAAAGATGTTTATCGAACTCACAGTAAGGAACTGGACGCGATCGACGACCTTGAAAAACGATTTGACAGGTTCGTAGAGCTGAATGTGATGGAGCAAGTTCTGGACCTCTCGAAAACAACAATAATTCAGAATGCGTGGAGGAAGCGCAACGCGCCAAAAATTCACGGCTGGGTATATAGCTTAAGAACAGGCCTGATCAAAGATCTTGGAGTAAGTCTTGACAGCGAACTCCAATTACCCCCCATTTACAGAGTCCACAATGGGGTTGAAAAACAAAAGACAGTTGAAACCGAGGAGGCATAAATGAGTAAAGATAGATTTCACCCATTAAAAAATATCAAACATGATTTACCCGCAAGCATAGTAGTTTTCCTGGTCGCCTTGCCACTCTGTTTAGGAGTGGCATTGGCATCAGGAGCTCCATTGTTTGCGGGAGTAATTGCCGGAGTAGTAGGCGGCATCGTTGTAGGTATCTTCAGTGGCTCGGCGCTCAGCGTCAGCGGACCAGCGGCGGGCTTGACAACCATCGTGTTAGCTTCAATTACATCGATGGGCAGTTACCAGGCATTTCTAACTACGGTTGTTCTAGCAGGAATAATTCAAGTTGTGCTAGGCTTCGCTAAAGCAGGAACAATCGGAAATTATTTCCCGTCTTCCGTAATCAAGGGGATGCTCGCAGCAATTGGAATCATCCTTATCCTTAAGCAAATTCCACACGCGGTGGGTTATGATAAGGATTTCGAAGGCGATGAAAGTTTTCTTCAGGCAAATGGAGAGAACACGTTTACTGAAGTCATTAATGCCTTTCAATACATCAACCTGGGGGCTGTTGTAATCTTTATGGTGGCGTTGCTGATCCTGATTTTTTGGGATAGGCCTTCAATGAAGAAGAGTGTTTTGTCAACGCTTCTCCCGGCTCCCCTATTGGTTGTAGTTGCAGGGCTCGTGATAAATGAAATATTCCGGGCATTCAATCCTTCGATGGCAATCAATGGTGATCACCTTGTTTCGTTGCCGGTAGCAGGAAACCTTAAGGCTTTTTTCGCACAGTTTCATTTCCCGGATTTTTCCGCGATCATGAACAGAGAAACCTGGATAATCGCCTTCACCATTGCAATTGTTGCAAGCCTTGAAAGCTTACTGAGTATTGACGCGGTCGACAAACTTGACCCTTATAAAAGAACTTCACCTTTGAATCGTGAGCTCAAGGCTCAGGGTCTTGCAAACATGTTGAGCGGACTTATCGGTGGCTTGCCAGTTACAGCTGTTATCGTGAGGAGTTCTGCTAACGTTGCGGCTGGAGCACGGACCCAAACATCAGCCATAGCCCATGGCATACTATTGCTAATGACCGCTTTCTTGATCCCAGGATTACTGAACAAGATTCCCCTCGCCTGCCTTGCTGCTATTCTGCTGATGGTGGGGTATAAACTTGCGAAGCCTTCCCTTATAATCGGTATGTACAAGAAGGGAAAGGACCAGTTTATTCCGTTCGCTGTAACAATAGTTGCTATCCTGCTTTCCGATTTGTTGATCGGCATAACGATTGGTATACTGGTAGGATTATTCTTTGTACTTAAGACCAACTTCCATAGCGCATTATTTAGCGTTGGAGAGAATGGCAACTACCTTATCAGGCTAACCAAAGACGTATCTTTTTTGAACAAAGCGGTGCTTCGACAAACCTTCAAGGAAATACCCGAAGGAAGTAAAGTCATCATCGACGGCTCCAGGTCAGCTTTTATCGATCAGGACATCCTGGAAACCATCAACGATTTTCGGGAATCTGCCGTTAACCGCGATATCGCTGTCGAGTTGAAACAATCCATCACCGCATATCATCCATTTTTTAAGTCATGACACAAAAGGAAAAGATTTTTTTAGAAAGTAAAGCGTGGGCTATGGAAAAGCTTAGCCTGGACAAAACTTATTTTGAACGCCTTGCAGGGATGCACTCTCCGGAGATTTTATGGCTAGGATCCATTAATAGCCTCGTGCCCGTTCGGGAATTAGTTAACGCGGATCCGGGCGAGGTTATGGTGTATCGGAATCTTGGATGCCAGGTTCGCAAGGATGATCTTAGCCTGATGGCCACGATCCAGGACGCTGTTGAAATATCGCATGTTAAATATATCGTCGTTTGTGGCTACAGCCACTGCTCGGGTATACAGGATGTGATATCAGGTAATGATCAACGTCCTTATGTACGCCAGTGGCTCGAAGAACTACACGCTTTGTATGATAGCTATAGCGATGAGCTTTTACACCTTGATCTTGAACAACGTTCCCGAAGGCTCGCGGAACTAAACATCCGGGCACAGGTTATTAAACTCAGCCAATTGGAAATTGTGCAAAAGGCCTGGGACCGAAACGAAGGTCCTACTTTGTTCGGATGGTTCTTTGACCTCGACTCCGGCGGATTGACAGAAGTATTTTCAATGGCCCCAAAGAGCAGGATTACTCAGGTGACTTCCCTGCTGCAAACTTCTTAGTTCGCAGTTGTTCTTCCGCAAGCCCGGTTTTTTATATTTGTGCCAAATTTAAGCAATGGCACCTAAGAATTTTGTGGAAGAACTTCGATGGCGGGGAATGCTGCACGACGTGATGCCCGGAACAGAAGAGCTTTTAATAAGGGAAAACGTTTCGGGATACATTGGATTCGATCCTACAGCCGATTCGCTGCATATCGGCCACCTTGCTCAGATCATGACGCTGTTAAACTTCCAACGTGCAGGGCACAAACCGTATGCATTAGTTGGCGGCGCCACGGGTATGGTTGGAGATCCTTCCGGAAAGTCAGCTGAGAGAAATCTCCTTTCGGAAGATGTGTTGCTTCACAATGTTTCTTGTGTAAAAGCTCAGCTTGAAAAGTTTTTGGATTTCAGTGGAACGAATGCCGCTGAAATGGTAAACAATTACGACTGGTTCAAGAATTTCAGTTTCCTGGACTTCATTCGGGATGTTGGAAAACATATTACTGTGAGTTATATGATGGCCAAAGATTCCGTACAAAAGCGTCTAGACGCCGGGTTATCTTTTACTGAATTTAGCTATCAGTTGGTCCAGGGGTATGATTTCTATTGGTTATACTTGAATAAAAATTGCAAAATCCAGATGGGTGGCTCCGATCAATGGGGGAATATAGTTACCGGCACCGAATTGATACGGAGGAAGGCAAATGGAGAAGCTTTTGCACTCACTACAAAACTGATAACTAAGGCCGACGGATCCAAGTTTGGAAAAACAGAAGGTGGCAACATCTGGCTTGATGCCAAGAGAACTTCTCCATATAAGTTCTATCAATACTGGCTAAATACTTCGGATGAAGACGCAGCGAATTTCATAAAGGTATTTACTCAATTTTCTCGTGAAGAGATCGAAGGATTGCTCGCGGACCATAATACAAACGCGGCTGAACGCAAACTTCAGAAAGAATTGGCTAAAGACATAACCATAAGGGTACACGGCGAAGAAGAATTCGATATGGCTGTAAAAGCCTCCAAAATTTTATTCGGGGGATCAACGACTGAGGAGCTGCAGAGCCTCAATGAAGAAACGCTGCTTGCAGTATTCGAAGGCGTACCACAAACTACGATAAGCAAAGACGCTTTTGAAAATTATACTAATGTAACGGACCTCCTATCCGTAACAACCAATGGCCTTATTTTCTCATCCAAAGGCGAAGCAAGAAAAATGATACAGGCCGGAGGTGTTAGCATCAACAAAGCGAAGGTTGAGGATGCAAATGCAAAAGGTAATTTTAGCCTGCTGCAAAACCGGTATCTGCTGGCGCAAAAAGGAAAGAAAAATTATTTTCTGATTAAGGTAGAGTAGAGAAACTTTACCGCATCATCGATTTCTGCATTCTGCATTCATCGATTTCTGCATTCTGTATTCTTCACTCATCACTCTGCACTCAGGTTCTGTATTTCGGACTTTAAAATTAGATTTCGAACTATCTGAGTGATGAGTGCAGAGTGCAGAGTTTAGAGTGTTAGTGCTGCAATATAATTTGTGCGTTGATAAACTCACATCGAAGCACGAAATTTTGCATTCTTCATTCATCGATTTCTGTATTCTTCACTCATCACTCTGCACTCATGTTCTGTATTTCGGACTTTAAGCTTAGAATTTGAACTATCTGAGTGATGAGTGCAGAGTGCAGAGTTTAGAGTGTTAGTGCTGGCAATGTAACTTGTGCCTTGATAAACTCACATCGAAGCACGAAATTTTGCATTCTGCATTCATCGATTTCTGCATTCTGTATTCTTCACTCATCACTCTGCACTCAGGTTCTGTATTTCGGACTTTAAGCTTAGAATTTGAACTATCTGAGTGATGAGTGCAGAGTGCAGAGTTTAGAGTTTAGAGTGTCAGTGCTGGCAATGTAACTTGTGCCTTGATAAACTCACATCGAAGCACGAAATTCTGCATTCTGCATTCATCGATTTCTGCATTCTGTATTCTTCACTCATCACTCTGCACTCAAGTTCTGTATTTCGGACTTTAAAATTAGAATTTGAACTATCTGAGTGATGAGTGCAGAGTGCAGAGTTTAGAGTGTTAGTGCTGGCAATGTAATTTGTGCGTTGATAAACTCACATCGAAGCACGAAATTCTGCCCTTTGCGGTAAAATAAAAAAACCACCTTGATCCAGGTGGTTTTCCAATTTAGAGGATGGAGTATTTCTTAATTTCCGGAGCGGAACAATTTATATCCTACTGAAATTTGCCATACTTGATTTTTTATCTGACCGATGGGTGCGCCACTATCTGTAACAGCTCCATCGTCGTTGTCTGATAATCCCCAGTTGTATCGACCGTCGACTGTTAAACCAAAGGGAAGGTCAACACCGACTCCCAATGCCAAACTGATATCAGTTTTCTTGAGATCATCTTTGATGTCTTGCTTTGTTATCGGTCCACTGGTTTGTCCAACTGCGAAATCTTCCCGCTCGGCTGAAGTCAACAATCCGATCTGCGGACCTACCTGAAGATTGATTCCTCCTATTGTGTACAACTTGAAAATGAGGGGAATATTAACGTAGCTGAAATTTTGCTTAAGCGAAGGTTGATTGGTATTGTACTTGAACTTTGACCCTTGCTGTGAGAAAATTATTTCCGGTTGGAAGCCAAATTTTTCCCCACGAACTAACAGGAAAGCTCCGGCATGCCAGCCTGTGCGACTCTCATAATTTTGAGCGGCGCTAGCATCTGTGTCAATATTTGCGAAATTTGGTCCTGCTTTAATACCCACTGCAAATTGTGACTGCGAAAATGAGTACAGAGATGCACTGGCAAACAATAGGGTGATAAGTATCTTTTTCATATAAAATCGTTTTTTAGGTCAGAAGCCAAAAAATGTGCCTAATAAAAAACCTCTGCTATATTTAACAGAGGTTTTAATTTTTTGTTGCGCTCAACTGCAATTACTTTCCGAGATAGACCTGAAGCCCTACACGAAGGAAGAGACCGTTATTGATATTCTTCACATCGTTATCCTTATTCTTTTCATGATAAGACCCATAACCAATCATTGGTTCAATGGCTACGTTATCGTTAAGGAAGTAAGCATAACCCGCTCCTAAGGCGAAACTAAACGTGTTATACTTTTCTTCATCAACATTGCCGCTTCCATACTTATATTTCGCAGCGCCGAAACCTACCTGACCCTGGAAGAAAATATTCTGCGGCAGATAGTATCGAACTGTAGGTGTAAATTCAATAGATGTTGAACTAACATCATCGTCGCTATCACCTTCATCCTTCCATTTGCTCAGGCCCAGATCCAAAGTTGCGCCAACTGCCAGGTTGTCGATCACAAAATAACCAAACTGCGGCTCGAGGGAAAAGCTGGTCCACTTGCCATCAGTACGTGTGGTTCCATCAAATTTTGTCTTTTCAGTTTGCGTCGAAAAACCAAGGCTACCACCGACAAGCATTCTGCCTTGATTATACTGGGCATAGGCTCCGAAGGTTGCAAAGATCGCGAATAAAAGGATTGTAATTTTTTTCATATAAGATTGTAGTTTTAAACTGATGTACTTCTACGCGAAAGTTTAAAAAGGGTTGTACGATGCTAATGGATTATATGCATCCGTTGCACCTTATGAGGATGCCAGTCTTGGCCAAAAAAAAAATGCAGTTTATACAGAATCAAAAAACGTTGTGCAGATTTCACCGAGGGCGAGAAAAACTATCAGCCGAAAAATTTTCCATGGTAAACTCATAACCGATGTTATACAAACGTTTGATATCGCTCAAATCGAAAGCGCTCCTATTTCCAAGGCCGGGTGGTTCAATAAATATGTCACACAACTTTTTGCTTATCTTGGTGTTGCCGTTGATTGCGATCAATAGACTGCGTTCAATCACAGATCGAAAGTTTTTCACATCATGCTCACTGCTAATGAAATTACAATGAGATCCGACCAATAAATCACATCGATCGCGTAAAACTTTTGCCGGTAAATTATCTGTGATGCCACCATCAACATAATAATGACCATCGACTTGCACCGGCGCGAAGATTACAGGCACGCAACAAGAAGCCAAGATAGCTGATACCAACTTCCCACTTGTAAAATATTCCGCAATCCCCTTATTCAAATCTGTGGTGGCGATGGTCATTGGGATTTTCAAAGAGTCGAAACTATTCTCCGGCATCAGCTTCAAAATCAATGCCTCAAGATTCATGATATTAACTAAGCCTGTCCACGTCCAGGCTGGACGCAGAGAAGAAAATATTTTCGTAGAGATAACTGTATCAAGGATTTCTTCGGCAGAGTAACCGTAAGCATAGAGTGAACCAACAAGAGCGCCTGTGCTCGTGCCCGATATGCAATCGATCCGGACACCAAATTCTTCCAAGGCTTTTAGAACACCAATGTGAGAGATGCCTCTTGCGCCACCGCCAGATAATGTGAGTCCGACTCTCATGAGCTGACAGCTAACAGCTGACAGCTGGTAGCTCGGGTGAAGGTTAAAAATATATCTGCGAGGGTGATCACCATAGCCATTAGTTTATTTGTGATGTCCACCCTAGTTATTAGTGACTTCACTTAATTTGAATACGCGATCAAGTCTGATCCCCTTTTCTGTGCGTTTCAACGTACAGCACTCATTAACCGGATCGTGTTCAAAAAATAGTATGTATTCGTTGTCCACAGCATCGTTCAAAAATTTTTCTTTCTCTTCCAGTGTGATTAAGGGTCGTGTATCGTATCCCATCACATATGCCAAAGGTATGTGGCCAACGGATGGTAACAGATCTGCTACGTAGCAAATCGTTTTGCCATTAAATCTTATCTTAGGAATCATCATCTTTTCCGTGTGCCCGGAAAAAAATTCAATATCAAATTCAGAAAAAGGGGACGAACCTGAGGGCTCAATAAAATTAATGTGACCACTCTCCTGCATGGGTAAAAGATTTTCCTTCAAAAAACTGGC
>JAEZBX010000107.1 GCA_023412765.1 Bacteroidota bacterium | reverse complement strand
AGGCCACGTGCTGGGGAACCTGCTCAAGTGCTCGCGATGACTCGTCCTCAATAAAGTAGTGCTTAATACCAATCTCCATAGCAGCCTTCATCACCTCTGCGATGCCAACATCACCTGTGCCCAAAACTACATTGGTTTCTTTGTCCTGTCGTCCATTTGGATTGTTCGGTGTTCCGATTCTACGATCTTTTAAGTGAAGACTTTTCCATCTCGTTGGATACTTCTTTAAAAGCGCCACTGGATCCTGACCCGGGTTCTTAATCCAAAAGACATCCATTTGAAAATTTACATACTCCGGATTCGTCTTCTCCATCATGTATTCAAACAAGGTTCCCTTTCCCTCTGGATATTCTCTGAATTCATATCCATGCGCGTGATACCAAAGGTTTAAGCCGTTTTCCTTGAGCGTTTTTCCAGCAGCGTTAAAAACTTCAACCCCTTTCTTCATATCCGCGAATGTAAAGTTGTCGCCATCATGTGGTATCCAGTAACAAACAACATTTTCTGCACCGAGTGCCTTAGCATTAGCTATTACTCTTTTGAGACTGTCCTTATTCTGGAGAAATTCAAAACCCCCTCCAGTCGCTACGATATCAAGTCCGTTTTCTTCCGCGAGTTTTCGAAATGCCGCGCGGTCCATGCTTCGCCCGCCTCCACCTTCAATTTCTGTTATACCGAGTTCTTTTAGTTTGGCAATTACAGCCGGCATGCCTTCAGACATCATTTGCCGCATGCTTCCCATTTGTATGCCGATTTTTTGTGCGCTAGCTTCCAGTATACATAACGGCGCCGCTAGTGCAAGCGTAAGGAGATAGTGTGATAATAACTTTTTCATAAAACTGTTTTAGGGTCAGGATTGTCCTAAGTACGGTATTTCCTCCGAATGTCAAACAGATTTTTACACCAGTGATCGATTCATGTTTAGGATTTACTCAAAGGCGTTTTTTTTCGCAGCCGTAGTTGTTCACTTGGAAGTCGCCCGACAGTTGACGGCTAACATTTAAACCGTTGATAGCCGGATGTCATCATATTTGAACGGTTATGATATTACGAGGTGGTCTGATATTTTGCATTTTCGAACTTATACCTTATACCCTATACCTTATACCTTATACCTTTATACCCCTTATTCCTTATTCCCTATTCCCTATTCCCATCATCCCTATGCGCGCATCATCGACCTTAGCGATTTACTTTTTTGGCGTATCGCTATTTTTTCTTTCCTGTTCGAAGGCACCTGACCAGGATAAATCCAAATGGACTGTGGTGAAGCTCCCGGAAGGAGCAGATACGACAAGCGAATATTGGAAAGGCATCGACCTTGAGCCTAAGCCACCCGTCTTACCACTTAAAGTCAAGGACCAAAAGAAAAAGTTTTTACTTCCGGACGGCTATGATCTGGAACCAGTGCTCACCGAGCCGCATATTCAGCAACCCGCTGCAATCACTTTTGATGGAAATGGAAGAATGTATGTGCTGGAGTTGCGCTCTTACATGCTGGACGCCGACTCAAAAGGTACACTCGAACCGATAAGTGTGATCTCCCGGTGGGAGGACAAAGACGGAGACGGAGAATTCGAGAGCGGTGGCGCATTTGTAGACTCACTGATTTTTCCTCGATTTGTCTTGCCCGTTGGACCTAACAGCGTTCTTACTATGGAATCCAACGCGGATAACATTTACAAATACACCGACACTGACAATGACGGCAAAGCAGATAAGAAGGAATTTTTTACTGACAACTTTGGAAGAGCGGGAAATGTGGAGCATCAGCAAGCATTTCTCTATTGGGGGATGGATAACTGGCTTTACAGCACCGTCAATCCCTTCAGAATACGTGAAACGCCACAAGGTGTTATTCGTGAATCCACAGCGTCGAACCATGCGCAGTGGGGCATAACACATGATGACGATGGAAAGCTATGGTTCCAGGGAGGTTCCAATGGATTGCCATCTTATTTTCAGTTTCCTGTTCACTATGGAGATTACATCGTAGAAAAGAATTTTGAAGAAGGATTTGATGTACCATGGGGAGCACCCGTTTATCTTGCCGACATGCAGGGCGGTATGGCTGCTGTGCGGATGCCAGAGGGTACGCTCAACCGTGTAACAGGCGCTTCAGGAAATGACCTATTCAGAGGTCATCGTCTACCCCAAACGTTGGTTGGTCAGTATTTTTATGGCGAACCAGTGGCGCGAATTGTAAGGCAGGTTAATGCCGAAGTAAAAGAAGGTCTCACGACTTTGTCGAACGTTTATCAGTCTCAAAAGTCTGAATTTATCCGATCTACAGATCCTTTGTTTCGTCCGGTTGACATGGCTACTGCCCCTGACGGTACCATGTACATAGTTGACATGTATCACGGCATTATTCAGGAGGGAGAATGGACTCCGGAAGGATCTTACTTAAGAGTAAAGATCGATCAATATCAGTTGGATAAAGTGGTGGGCCTTGGCCGGATCTGGCGGCTTACCCATGAGAATTTTAAGCGCGACAAC
Source organism: Bacteroidota bacterium (assembly GCA_023412765.1). Classification (GTDB taxonomy): domain Bacteria; phylum Bacteroidota; class Bacteroidia; order Cytophagales; family Cyclobacteriaceae; genus Chryseolinea. The sequence goes on along the minus strand of JAEZBX010000107.1, from coordinate 5,717 downwards.
ACGAAGCCAAAAATGTATGATCAAACGGCGCAGGAACTACTATCACATCTGTCACATCCGAATGGCTGGTGGCGTGATATGGCACAACAAGTCCTGGTGCAACGAAAGGACAAAAGTGTAGCCCCGGCGTTAGTAGAGATCGTCAAGAACAGCAACAACCTTGTAGAGCGTTTTCATGCGCTCTGGGTTCTGGAAGGCATTGGATCGCTCGATGCTGACCTGGTAAAGTCGCTCATGAAAAATGAAAACCCGCGCATGCGCATCATGGCTATGTGGGTGAGCGAAACGCTATATAAAGCCGGCGATAAATCTTTTGCCGATGACTACATCCAATTGATGTCCGATAAAGATACCAATGTTAAGATGCGGGCAATGATGACCGGCAGGTTGTTGAAGATTCCAGGGACTAACGAGAAAGTAAAACAGGAAATGGCAACAGATAAAACCGCTGGCGTGCAGTTGGTCGGAAAGCAGGTCCTTGAACCGCCATCTGTAAATTCATTTTTTGGTCGAAGCAATCCAAACTTCAGCAAGGAAGAACAGGCGCTTGTCAATAAGGGAGCTGAGATCTTCAGCAGCCTCTGTGCAACCTGTCATGGACCATTGGGTATTGGAACACCCGCAGGTCCTGGAAAACTGTTAGCCCCATCGTTGGTTGGTTCGGCCAGAATCCAGTCGCATCCGGACTACATCGTAAAAACGTTGTTGCATGGCATGACGGGAGAAATTGAAAAGGAATCTTATGCCGGAGTGATGATGGCGCCAATGAAGAGCAATACCGATGAATGGATAGCATCAGTGGCGTCTTTTGTCCGGGCAAATTTTGAAAACGAATCATCGCCAATAAGTCCTGCAGATGTTGCCAGAATAAGAAAGGAGACGGCTTCGCAGAAAGGCATGTACAAGTTTGACGAGTTGTGGTCCTCAATCCCAAAATTACTTCCGCCAAATGATCAATGGAAAGTAACAGCGAGTAATACAGCTCCGGTTCGGAAGGGGAGTAGTGGTGCTCCGAAGGGTGCATTTACATTTGAAGGCTGGACAACCGGAACGACTCAAAAGCAAGGTATGTGGTTCCAGGTTGAGCTTCCGCAGGTAGCTACTATTTCCGAGATTCAGTTCAGGTCGCAGCCGATCAGCAGGGGTTGGAGGGAAGGATCACCTCCACCAATTCAGACATGCCCACGCGGCTACGATCTTGAAGTTTCCTCCGACGGAAACAACTGGACTAAAGTGATCTCTAACGGTGAAGCTACTGGAGCAAATAACAGAATTCGATTTGATCCGGTTAAGGGAAAATTCCTCCGTATAACGCTAACGAAATCTGAAGAGATCATTCACGGCGAACGACGTGGCCAGCCTTTTGATTATGAGGTTGCATGGACGATGCGGGAGATGAAGGTGTTCGGGTTCTTGTAGGTCTTCACCGCAAAGGCGGAAAGACGCTAAGAAAAACAAGTGACTTCTTAAAATCAATGTTCGAAGTAAATTGATCTGCCGCTACCCTGTGCTTTAACGATTGTAAAAATTAGCCACGTCTAAACTAAGGTAGTATGCACTACAGGTCAGCGATTGCTCAGCGTAAAAAGGGGATTTGAAGTCGTACCAACTATTGAAAATGTACACGGAACCTAAATTGCTTTTTAACGCAGAGTCCGCGGAGGAATACACGCAGAGTCCGCCGAGGAAGTCACCAAAAATTTTCAGCCTGACATGTAGAGCGAAAAGTTTGTCGATCCAGCTCCGCGACCTCTGCGTGTATTTTTCTCCGCGTACCCCGCGGTAAAAAGCAATCTCAGCGATCGTACGTCCCATCCCGCACCATGATATCGGAAGCGGGTTGCAAAAACAGATTTAGCCTCTCTTCGTGTTTCTTCGTGCCTTCGTGCCTTTGTGGCAAAATACAAATCAAATTGACTCCTACCATTGTTAAGTAGGTGTGAACGTTATAAAATGACCTCAGAAACAACCAGAGAAAGAAGAAAACTTCTAACCAGGTTGGAAGATCTTTTCGAAGTACCACTCATTGTGCTCGGATTCATTTGGTTGATATTACTAGTAGTTGAACTAGTGTTTGAGCCTAACCCTATCCTCGAGACAATCGGCGTTGTCATATGGATCATATTCATAGTGGACTTCCTTTTTAAGTTCATACTAGCTCCGAAAAAGGGAATTTACCTTCGTACAAATCTTTTGACACTCATTTCGCTTGTAGTTCCGGCAGTTCGACTCTTCAGATTATTTCGATTGTTTCGCATACTGCGGTTTTCGCGCAGCCTGCGGCTTGTGAAGGTGGTGGGTAGTATAAGCCGCGGAATGCGGGCCTTATCGGCAACTATGCAGCGACGTGCATTCGGCTATGTCGTGTTGCTAACCGTGATTGTCATCTTTGGTGGAGCGGCGGGTATGTATGCATTTGAAAAAGATATCGACGGTGGATTGGTCGACTATGGCACAGCATTGTGGTGGACAACCATGATCATGACAACGTTGGGCTCAGAGTATTGGCCGCAAACTCCAGAAGGGCGAGTGCTTTGCATAATTTTGTCGCTGTTTGCATTTGCTATTTTCGGATACATCACTGCAACCATCGCAACCTTCTTTTTAGGGCAAGATGCACAGAACGACAAGGCAGAGATGGCAGGTGCAAAACAAATTGAAGCCCTTAAGCAGGAAATCATAAGTCTCAAACAAATGGTGCAGGAGATGCAAAGCAAATCGTGAGCAGATTCTCTTGGAGCCTTGGTGCCTGCGGCAAAAGTTTTTCGGCATTATTCGTTAACGCGCTTCTAAAATTCCTATTTAACCGCAGAGTCCGCTGAGGAATACACGCTGAGTACGCGGAGCAGACTTCTTTGGCACGATTAGCAGAAATGATGCACGCTCAGCGTCCTCTGCGTGTATTTTTCTTCGCGTCCTCCGCGGTAAAAAGCAATCTTGAACCTTCGTACATCCCATCCTACAATGTGAAACCCGGCGTAGTGCATTGTTGTAAGATCAATTTAGCCTTCTTCACCCTCTTAGTGCCTTGGTGTCTTGGTGGCAAAAAAACTAATACCGTATTAGCGCCACCACCTCAACATCATCCTCCAAAATCACACTATCCTCACCCAGTTTAAAATCAAGACGATTTATCTTAAAACGCGCTTCGTACAATGTTCCACTCTGATCATTCTTAACAGTGAATGGAATTTCTACAGCTCTGGTAATATCTTTGATCGTAAGATCAAACGTTCCAACAAAAGCCGACCGTCCAGTTTTCTTAAAGCCAGTGGACTTCAGTTGAATCTCCCGATAGCGGGCCACATCAAAATAGTCACTTCGTTTCAGGTGCTTATCCCGAACACCAATTCCAGTCTTAATTGACGATGGATCCACGACAACAGAAACGGAACTCTGCGAAAGCTTTCGAGGATCAAAATCAATTTCTACTCGAGTGATTTGCAATGTACCTTCAACTTCAAAACCAGCGTTTACCACCGTAAATTTAACTGAAGTGGTTACGATCGTCGGTTGCTTAACAGAAAAGGCATTGACCCATGTGAACAATAAAATGAATGTTGTGATCATAACGTTTTCATAAAAGCAATGAGCGCTTCCTTATCTTCTTTACTCAAATCCAAACCAAATTCATGACCCTTTACGGCCATGGTTTTTACATAGGGAGGTTTAAAGCCAGACGGAACAAAATCATCTCTCAGCCGATTTGCATCAAGCACCTCTTCCAGTGTAGAAAGGTTACCGTTGTGAAAGAACGCGTCCCGATACCAAACCCCGCGCAGCGACGGGATCTTGTAATAACCCGTACCGCGGCGCGTGTATAAAGCCGACACTGAATCAGTCTCAACCGAAACATTGAATATGTCGTACTTTTTAAAATGTTCTTTGGGTGGCTCAAATCCATTTACCGGCGTAAGCTTATTGTTCGTGTACAACGGTGGCGTATGACAGCTCACACAACCTTGTTGTGCGAAGATCATTTTTCCCTTTCTAATCAAATCTTCTGGGAACTTGTTCGGATTAGCCGGCGGCTGCAACGAGTAAATGTATTGTGTTAATGCATATAGCTGCGCGTCTGTATACCTCTTCGGCGCATAGCCGAAGGGATGCGTCCAAGCAGTACAGGATGGTAATTCTGAATGATTATTTATTCCACCAGGAATATACCCGTCATAGGAAGTAAGCATATCCAGGCCCTGGTTGAATGCCGCATACCGCATCATGTCGCCGGGACCATCATGCTTCATCAACCCGGTCCAATCCAGGTATTTTATGTCTTTAATGCCAATAAGACTTGGAACTGCAAAAGGGTACAAGTAACCGCCTCCTTGTCTGTCCACGACTCCGGGAGGCCCAGTTATGTATGTAGCAAATTCCTCCGCGCTATCGGGCATTGTTTTCAAATTGGACGCCCATGGAGCATAGCTCAACATTTTTGATCCTTGCTGAAAGACCGGAAAGGGCACCCGCTGAGATAGGATTGTTTCGACAAAGCCTTTGCTATTAAACACATTTCCCTGAGCACCGGGGATGACCTCACCCGAATCCATGACTCTTGTATGACACGACGCGCAGGATAGGGAGCCGACCTGAATTTTTCCCTTCTCCGAGACCACATAGCTACTAAAGGGATATACTCCATCCTTCGTTATCTTACCACTGTTCTGAAAATCACTCTTCGAAAGTTTCGATACCTTCCCATCGTGCGGGCTATACGCTGCCGGCCAATTGAAGACTATTTCACCGGCTTTGATCCAGTCTTCCTGTGTTTTTAGTTTCGCAGGGTCAAAGACAACTTCCGGTTCCAGCGTTCGCAACGAATCAAGGTATCCGGGCTTCTCAGCTTCTCGGATGTAATAGGGAAAGGTCTTCAAGATCACATGCTCGCCAAGCGAATTGTAATATTCCTCGGAAGCATATTCGACTTTTACCGTGCTGTCGGGTGGATGCAGGTGAAAATTCTTTATGGCGTCTAAATCCCATGTTACCGGAATTCCATTTGCATTCCAGAGATAGGAGGCTGAGGAAATTAGCGTGAGTACCCCAGACAAATACAGGATGAATTTTTTCATAAGATTGTCTTGAGGCTATATACAGTATTTGCTCACCAGGAACTTCTCCAGACCGGCTTTGCGCGCGTTGACTGCCAACCTTTTCAATAATGGATTTAACAGGCTGTAAATTCCTGTCAGCGTTGTATCACCGAGTTCACCAAGAAGTGCAATTGTGCGAAGACTTTTTGGAATACCCTTTTTGTCAGTCGCTCCATCCGCCGCCATCCCATAGAGGATCCGCAGCATATTCTCAGCTCCTTCGTGACCGGGACTAAACTGAACCTTGAATTTTACCGAACTTGTTGTGGGATTAAAAAAGCAATGTGGCTCACCTTTTTCAACCGTAAGCTTCTCGCCCGCGGAAAGGATGACTTCCTTGTTCTTGTACATCAGGCCCAGTTGACCTTCCCATACGGTAAAAGTTTCAGCAAACTTCGAATGCTTGTGCATCGGGTTTCGTCCGTGAGCACCCAGTTCGACCATCATATCTGAAACCTGGCCGTGCGTTTCTGCCGATGTTCTCAGAAAAGTACAGCTGTCCTTAAAGATTGGATTAAAAATTTCCTTTTTCATTTGTGCATTTATTTCAGCACAAATTTTGGGTTTATCAGTCTGGCCGGAAATAGCCCCTAAGAGTCAATTTTTGAACCAATACGATTGTCG
>JAEZBX010000092.1 GCA_023412765.1 Bacteroidota bacterium | reverse complement strand
CGGCCACTTCATCATGGAACACGGCTGGTGCTGAAAGATGGTTATCTTTTTTTTGGGATGGGAGAGAAGACCGATCTAAAGGATTCTGCACAAACTTTGAGCAATCATTTAGGAAAAATTCTGCGCGTCTTAGAGGATGGAAAGATTCCGCCTGATAATCCTTACGTCAATACGGCTGGAGCTCGGCCCGAAGTGTGGAGTTATGGTCATCGAAATCCAAATGGTCTCGCGTTCAATCCATACACGGGTGAATTGTGGGAGCATGAGCACGGTCCGAAAGGAGGAGATGAGATTAACATCATAAAACCGAAGCTAAACTATGGATGGCCGTTGGTAAGTTATGGTGTGAATTATGATGACACTCCTGTCAATCAGGGTCTTTCGGAAATGGAAGGTGTGGAACCACCTCTCTATTATTATAAACCTTCGATTGCGCCTAGCGGTATGGTGTTTTATACCGCCGATCAAATTCCTTCCTGGAAGGGAAATTTGTTCATCGGTGGCATGGTGCTAACACACCTCAACATGTTAACGATCGAAAATAATAAAGTGGTAAAAGAGGAGCGTTTCCTTAATGATAAAAAGTGGAGAGTGCGTTCTGTTAAGCAGGGACCCGATGGCTATTTGTACTTAGGTGTTGATGGTGGCAAGATTCTAAGGATTATGCCGGAATAAAGGCACTTCATTAATCAGTCGCCCAGATGAAACATTGACCCACAAAAAGATGCGATCCTTTGCATTACTTCTTTCGCGAGCTTTGCGTGAACCTGATTATGTACGCGCGATGTTATTTTTTCTTAGCCCGCAATCAGGAATTTTCAGTAGGTTACTCCTTCTTCCTCAGATCCAAAGTCTGGGTAACTGCCAACCTGATCGCATGAGCTGACAGGTAATTATGCCCAGACGCAAGTTGGTGGTATAAGTGCATGTACCCCAATTGAGCATTGAGCTGAGGTGTGAATTGATATCCGAACGCTGCAAACAACCGATTCTGGTCAAAAGTGTTATAAGTAATGTTGTCACCAAAGTTCAAAAACACCTCATTGGTGACTCCAATAAAAGGTGTCTTGGCGATGATCTCCTTTCTGTTCAATGGAACAAAAAAAGAAAAGCTATAGCGTACTCTAAAGTTGTAGTCGTATCCATCCTGGATTTGATCGGACACTACCTTTTGATTGAACCTTTGTTCGAAGCGAAGATATTGCAGCAGGGTTAAACCCGAATATTTTTGGTTCCACCAAATCTGCTGCCATGGACGATGTTCCGACCGCGTTGTACTTAAACCTTTAGCCGGGTAATGTTTGACAAGCGCATACCCTGCATTAATTCGAAGGTTATCCTTAATAAAATAAGTTACAGCTGGCCGAAATATAAACGTCATCGGCCTGTCCGCTAAGTTGTCTGTCATCCTATAGTGGATATCAACCCATGCACCCCACTTCTCGGAAAATCTAATTTGGTTAAGATAACCCAGCCACAACTGACCCGCAGTCCGAACATTCTTTTCGGTCGTTTGTCCAAAGACAGCGCTTGAGACAAATACGGCCAAGAATAGGAGGGTATTGCGAATCATCTTGTGTGTCATAATCATCTAGCGAAAAAATTCATGCTGGAAATCTACCAAGAATCAGCCGTGGCAATGATGCCTTTGGAATAATATTTTCTCATTTTGTAGTCCTTGTCTTCCGCGGACTCTGTTGAAAGGAATAGGGAATACGGAATAAGGTATAAAGGTATAGGGTATAGGGGTGACGACAATGCAATTTCGTGAAGCAACCGGCTGGGTCAATGGCCATCGTTCAGATAATTCTTAAGAATTTCGGATTTTGGATTCTGAAAAATGTCGTATGAACTACCTTGTTCAATTACTTCACCCATATACATGAAGACAATATTGTCGGCTAGCCGTACCGTTTGCCGCAAGATGTGTGTTACAAGGATGATCGTGTAGCTCTTCTTCAACTCATGAAATTGCTCTTCTATTTTTCTGCTCGAGATAGGATCAAGGGCAGAGGTAGGCTCATCGGCCAGAATCACCTCGGGATTAACAGCAAGTCCACGGGCAAGGCACAACCGCTGCTGCTGACCTATTGAAAGTTTTGATGCGGGTGATTTTAACCTGCCGCTCACTTCTTCCCAAAGGGCCACCTGCTTCAGGTGGAATTCAACGCGGTTAGCGATTTCCGTTTTATTCTTTATCCCCTGTATTTTCAAACCGAATGCTACGTTATCGAAAATATTCATTGGTAGTGGAAAAGGCCGTTGCGATAGCAATCCCATTTTTTGACGCAGGTCGGGTAGATCGCTGTTTCCATTTAAAATCTCTTTCCCTCCCAGACGTATACTTCCTTTCACCTTCATATCGGGGTGTAAGTCAGTGAGTCGGTTGATCGATTTTAAGAGCGTTGTCTTACCACATCCGGATGGTCCAAGAAAAGTTGTGATCCTTCCCTTCGGAATACTTAGGTTGATATTTTTTAAGATGTGGTGATTTTGATGCCACACATTGAGACCGGTAATATCAAGCACTGACGGAGGTGTCTCGCCGACCGGCCGTTCAACTTTTTTGAGATCCAAATGCAAAACGTCAGATACAAAACTCATGATACGGTATTTTTTGAGATCTTCGATGATAGATAGCGTGACGCTATACTGATTACGAGAATAATCAGCGTCAGGATTACTGCCGCTGCATATGCGCGGGCCTTCACCTCGTCGATAGGAGAACTAAGTTGGTAGAATATTGCCAATGGTAATGTTGCAGCTGGTTCGCCCAGTCTTTCTGGAACATAGTCTGTATAGCCTGCGGTGAACATTACGGCAGCAGTATCACCAATTCCCTTACCAAGTCCTAATAAGAAAGCGGTTGCAATGCCGGGTAGTGCCTGGCGAAAAAATATGCCCGCTGCCTCAAACCTTGTTGCGCCCAGTGACAGCGTTGACTCCAATAATCCCAGCGGAATATTTCTTAATACTTCATCCATCGCCCTGATCATAACTGGCGTGATCAGCAAAGCGATAGTTATGATACCAGCCAGCAACGATGCCTTTAATCCAAAGAAGATCATTATTGAAAAACCAAAGGCTCCATATACGATAGGAGGTACTCCCCAAAGCAAGTCCAGAATCAGGCGGATGGTATTTTGAATCTTTACATATTTTACGAGTGAAATATTAATGAAGAGTGCTACCGGCAGACTAATTAATATGGCAAGTACCGAAGCACCGGTCGCCAGGTATATTGAACCAATAATAGCATTGTAAATTCCTCCTTCTTTTCCAAAATAGAAACCACCTTTCGGGACTTCGGAAATCATCTCCCAACTCAACGCGGGAACTCCTTTCATTACGATTTCAAATACAATGAAAAAAAGAATGGCGATCAGACTGAAGGTAAAGAATGCCAACAGGTATTTGAAAAAATTTTCTTCGATAACTTTTCTCTTCTTCATCAGTGCGCTGTCGTTTTTTGGATGATTAGTTTCGAAACAAGGTTGAAGAGTAACACAACAATGAAGAGGACGAGGGCGGCAAACATCAAAGCTGAATCGTACATCGGTATGGACATCATTTCGCCATAGTTGTTCGCGATAAGCGCAGGGAGTGGATAACCCGCGTCGAACGCTCCGCGCGGAACCTGGACAACATTTCCAACCACCATCAATACGGCGATAGTTTCGCCAAATGCTTTTGAAACGCCGAGGGCAAACGCGGCAACAATGCCAGGCATAGCTTTCTTCAGCACTACCTTCTTAACTGTTTCCCAGTAGGTGGCACCTAGTGATAAAGTAGCTTCCTTTAATTCGATAGGTATTGCACGAAACACCTCTAACAGCATGTGAAGAACGAAAGGAAGAGTTGCTATTGCCAGGATAATTCCACCTGCCAAAATGGTATATCCAGAGGTATCCTTTCCAAGTAAAGGACCTAGGTAAGTTGAAATAAAAGGAACGATTACAATAACGCCCCAGACGCCATGAATAACGGATGGTATACCCGCCAGGATATCGATGACGGACCGCATAATTCGTAATATGCGCGGTGAAGCGTACTGAGTCAGGTAGATGGCAGGGAAAAGGCTAAGCGGAATCATAATGATCAGCCCAATGCCAGTCACCATTACGGAACTTAAAATGAATGGAAGGAACCCAAATTGACCAGATGATGGCTGCCAGCTTGAAGAAAATAGTAATTGTCCAATACTCGCAGCGTTAAGCATGGGCAAAGCTTTCATAAGCAGGCCCAGTATAATCAACAGCGGCAGCAATAAAACAACAAAGACGCAGAACATCGTCCAGCTGCCGGCACTATACTCCTTCATCCGTCTCAGAGCGATCATCCTAGTTAATTTTCTTTAGCTCTTCATCCACTTTCGTCTTGGAGAGACTGATATATCCAGTCTCACCGGCATATTGCTGGCCTTCTTGCAAAACCCATCGCAGGAATTCTTTGACCGCTTCGCTTTCGGGTTTGCCCTTAGAAACAAAATACAGTTCGCGTGCAGGAGGTGACGGATATCGACCATCGTCGATTGCGGCAATTAATGTGTCGAGATTGTCATAAAATTTTTCGTTCTCACTCAGCTGATCATCGCCGTTAATATCAATGGGAAGTACTTCCATGCCAGGATACTTTGTTTTGCTGTTGAGATCGTAAACATAGATTACATTGTTATAGCCGATTCCATCAGCATCTTTCTTTACAGCGTCCGCGAGACCTGGATCTCCAAAAACGCCAAGCCCTTTCAAAACATCCTGCTCCTTCCCTCCAAGATATTGTGCCCACGTAGCGGCCGCGCCCGACGCGTCCGACCGAGAATAGACTTTTATTTTTGAATTGTTGGAGGTGCCACTGACCTGACCCCACGAGCTAATCTCGGCTGTGATAAAGATCTTTGTCAATTCTTCCTGTGAAATTCCTTTTTGTTTTAGCGCTTGTGAGACAGGGTTTCCGGGGTTGATGGTAGGAACAACGGCGTCTTTTGTAACAGCAACTGCCCAGGCGCCACTGTTCGTTTCTTCGATCTTGATTTCGCGGGAAACCATCCCGAGATCAACTGCCTGTGCCAAAGCATCCGCCATTCCCTTGCCCGCCCCGCCTGCTGATATGTTAAAGCGAACGTCAGGATGAATTTTTTGAAATTCTTCGGCCCATCGGTTGGCCAGGGGATAAAGTGCAAAGGCACCCGATAGCGTGATAGTGCCTTCCAGCCCCGAACCATCAGATTTACGCGAACTGCCGCCGCATCCTGAAACGAAAAAAAGAGCTATTACGGGAAAAATGAGGATTTTCCGCATCTGTTGGTGGTTATGAATGATATTCGTCTGGTAAGACTCGTCGGGGCAAAAGTAACACAAAATTCTTTAATCTACTAAATCCATAGGGTAAATAAGATTACTAGAAATATGGGAGTCCCCGTGGGTGGCTTAAATACAGAAATAGCTGGGGAAGGGTAGGGGCACGGATCGATTAAATCCTGATCCTTTTTTTCATCTTCTTTTGCGTTAGCGCCGCTTCGCGTGTAACAAGGTCTTTTAGCGTGTGACCCTCAAACACCCGTACGGTCTCCTGGCGAGCCTCAAGGAATGCTTCCCTGATGGAGCATACCTCTTCATCTTTGCATTCGAGACAACGTTCATAATAATTGAGCGAAACGCATGGTAATAATGCTATTGCGCCATCCATTAACCGTAGCACCTGCGCAAGATTGACATCCTCAGGCCGCCTCATCAAATAGTATCCGCCGCTTTTACCTTTTTTGCTCCCAAGAATGCCGGCGTTCCTTAATTCAAGGAGAATCGCTTCCAAAAATTTCTGAGGGATATTGTTCTCTACCGCGAGGTCGCTCACGCGAAGTGGGCCCCGGCCGTACTCCCGCGCAAGATGCAGGAGTGCGTTGATAGCATATTTAGTTTTTCTCGAAAGCATAAATCAAATACAATTATACTTATTTCCGCGGAAACGTTTCTTTCTCCGTTATTCGTTAATAGTTATTCGTTAATAGTTATTCGTTAATAGTTATCCGTTGGTGTGCCACTTTACTTTACCCTACTTTAATATCCATCAAGCTTCGTGAAGGCTAGGCTATACATTTTCATAATACGCACCCCTTATACCATATACCTCTATACCCTATACCTCTATACCCTATACCTTACTCCTTACTCCTTATTCCTTATTCCCTATTCCTTCCTCACAGGACCAAAAAATAATATCCTACTAAATCTATAGGAATACTTGCATGATCAAAAAATTCATATACATTTGCACAATCAAATCAATTGCCACCAAGATTGATTTTATAACGAAGAGGGGAGAGACCAGGCTCAGTGAACCTCTAGCAACCGTTCGAAGAACAAGGTGCTAATACCTGCCAAATGAATTTGGAACTATGAAATTTAAAATGATGGAATGCAATCACACCATGCAGCTTGGGGGCCACCTAATTTCTCATCTGTCGCTATTCAGAAATCCTTGTTGTTGCTGATGTCATAAACTATCGCGAGGGCTATACTATTTGTTCATGAGCCCATGCGAAGTTGTAAGGCCGGTCGTATGCACCCCAGGTCAAAAGACCTTTTTGGTGGAAGTTCCGAAAACCTGGGTGCATACTGTGGCCACCAATCTGGCAGTAATTAACCGAATTAAAAATATGATCTCCCTATTAACGAAACACGCAGAGATAAAATCCGGTTCGCAAAACCGATGTTGTTAAGGACGTAACGACGCGCCTAATCCATTATTCCCACCAAGATAAAAGGCGTTTTCAATCTGACACAATGCATGCAGCGTGAATAATAAGCAATTCGCTTAAAAACAGGCGCTGCGAGTTCACCCTTTGATCAAACATTAAAATACATTCTGTTAATCATGATAACAAGACTACAATTTCTCATATTAATCTTCTTGCTGGCAAATATCGGGGCAGTTGCGCAGGAAATAATAACGGGAATAATTAAAGATGAAACCGGATCGTCGTTGCCTGGGGCAACCGTTGTGGTGAAGGGCACTAGCATATTTGCTCTGTCCGATGTCAATGGATCTTTCAGCCTGACGGCGGGAAAAGAGTTGCCACTGACCTTGCTGGTATCGTCGGTGGGATATAAAACGCTCGACGTTGAAGTATATGAG
>JAEZBX010000041.1 GCA_023412765.1 Bacteroidota bacterium | reverse complement strand
AAGAAGTACGTGCTGATGGCATATCTTCAGAAGGTTAAGTCGTCGTTCGACAGGGTGGAGTTATACCCATTTATGGCTGACCTTGTCTTTCACTACCGAAACCTGCTCACCCTAAAGGAAAACAAGTCGCTCATACGCGAGTCTTTTCCTAAAGAACTTTCATTGGAGGATTTCAAGAAACTGGAGCTTAGTTACCGCCAGATGATCGAAGACGATGGTGTAATGAGTGAATTGGAATCAATAATCGAATTTGCGCTTCCTCAAATCAAAGGATCTCTACAGGAAGGTTCGGTGATATACGAATTTGTGGAATCGAAGTGCGAAATCTCTCCGGTAGGTGTTACTCCTTTGTACGCCAAGGAAGGCTATTTGTTCGTTACACAACCGCCCGAAAAAGAGACTAATATTTACCGATACCAGGTTAGTATTTTCGAAACAAGCCAGGAGCAGCTGAGGAGCTTGAACACTGAATTCATAGAGAGGGTGGAAAAGAGCCCTGTAAACACCTATGAAAACATTAAACTGGAGCTGATCAGGAAATTCAAAGACCTTCCAAACCCTGCCGCATTCCTGATTTTGGCACGCATGAAATTTCCTTTTTCAGAAACGTTAATGCCTGTCGCGAAGCGACTCTTTGTTAAGCATATTTCTCAGGCTGCCGCCTGAGGGACGTTAATCGTTAATCGTTATCAGTTAATAGTTCGCACGGAAGAAAGCGCGAAGTAATGCGCGTGGCGCGTTATTAGTTAATCGTTAATGCTGCTTTGTCAAGTTAGAAAAAAAGGAATAGGGAGTTAATAGGGAGTAGGGAATAAGGAGTAAGGGTGGGTCTCAAAGTGCGCACCCTTATTCCCTATTCCTTATTCCTCTCCTCAAAATGCTCAAGCATGACAAAGTAGGATTAATCGTTATCCGTTATCCGTTTCTGGTAGCCACTGATATCTTTCTGATTCTGGTTTAGTACGGCGTGGCATTGCCCGCAACGGCTCAAAAGGATATTACGCTCGCACTGTCTCCGTGCGAACTATTAACTATTAACGGATAACTATTAACTAATTGATGCTATCACCGGCGTCAAGATCCAGGTTCGCTGGAGGAATATTTGCCGGTGCTTGTTCGCCAGCTCTTTCCAGGATATCGTTTGTAGAGCCTCCCTGGCTGGAATCAACGAAATTTGTTGAAAGGCTGAGTGCCATGATCGCAATGATGAATCCCCAGGTTAGCTTCTCGAGCAGGTCGCCGGTCTTCTTAACACCAATGATGTTGCTGGCTGAAGATCCTCCAAACTGACTGGAAAGTCCACCGCCTTTGGAGTTCTGGGCCAGAATCACCAGAACCAGCAATATTGAGAATATAATGATGAGCGCGATAATGAGGGTGTACATAACCTACTTCTTCAGTTCTTCGATTTGAGCCGCAAAGTAACTCTTTTTTTGTGGAAACTTCCAAATAAGCTTCTTTAACACTTCGACTGCTTTTTCCTTTTTACCCTGCTTAACTAATAATTCCACCAACGTTTCTGACACTACATTTTCACCAAATTCCCCAGTTTTGATAGAGCTTAAGTCGCCTTCCTGAATGACTAGCGGCTTATCCTTGGAATTTGAGATTGTGGGTTGCGCCTGAATAAAATGTTCAATGATGTCAAGTTGTTCTTTTTGCTTGGGATCATCCGGTTGGATTTCGTTTTTGGTATGCGCGATTTCGTCGATGATTTCCTTTCGCTCCAAGCGACGACGCTTTCCGGCGGGTTGCTGATCTCCTTCTTTCATGGGCTGAGCATTCAGCGCTTTACTCATCTCAATTATTCTTTCGCGCTTTGATTTAATCGTTTCGTCGCCAGTACGCACAGACGCTGCCAAATGCTTCACCGGGTTGTCGACAAACATCTTCTCGAAATTATGCCGCGTTTTGTATAACTCTTTTACATCCTTGATCACCTTTTCCGCCAGGTCATCATTATCCACCGGGTCTGCTGACGACGCCTCGCCATTCTCCTTTCGAAGTGGCTCTTTACGTTCAACGACTTGTGTGACCCGAATATTGGATGCCGGGTGGGAAACCTCACCAACCGGTGCCATTGGTGCACTGGATTCGTTGCTCATCATGTGTTTCAGTACACCACGGTCTGCTGAATAAACAGCCGCCATTTGCAACTCATTCTGCTGATCTACCAGCGCATGTTCTTTACTCACCCTCGCTGCCAATACATGCAAAACCTGGCTGTATGGATAAGCTTCCTTCATAACCCGCAGGTTCTCAGCATCTTCAGCTGAAGTTGAAGGATAGTTTTGCAACACTTTTTGAAAAAGATCTTTTTCCACAGGAAGCTATTTTGCCTTAAGTAAAAATAGTGAATTTTACCAATTGGCAATTGAAGCATTGAAGATGTCGTTGACGATCCGCTCGAAAATCTGCCGAGTGTACTGTTCTTCGACATCAGTGAAATTTTGGTCGTTAGGGAAATCGCGATAAAACGAGAAATTCTTATTCTCAAACGACATTTCGGGGTCAATTGTGTTGACAAAACTAGCCGTAACCGTTATCGTCAGTCTCGTGCTTGAGGCGGTGTTTATCTGGGTCGGGTCGTTGGTTGCGGTAGGGGCTATGGGCGTTAACGTCAGCCCTGAAATTTCGCCCTCAAGGTGGAGTTCACCATCCTCTGCCACTACGGCCAGGTTCGTGTTCTGAATCATATAGTTCTTCAGCTGGTTGGTGAAAGTCTGACCTATGTTGGCCTGCCCTAGGTCCGTGTTGTTGTAAAATTCGGTGATCGAAATCGTCTGTGCGCTGGTGGTAGTGCCGGTCATCGAATACTTGACCCCCACACCGCAGCCTCCGATCAGTAGCAATAAACACGAAAAGGAGAACATCGCCAGAACGCGTGATTGAAATTTCGCGGTTAACCTTCTCCTAGTCTTCAAGGTCGTATTGTTTGATTTTCCGGTAGAGCGTGCGTTCCGAAATACCCAAATCGCGTGCCGCATATTTGCGCTTGTTGTTATTCTTCCTCAATGCGCGAATGATCAGTTCCTTTTCTTTCTTTTCGATTGATAATGAATCATCCTCAGTTTCATGAGAGATGTCGTGCACTTCTTCAAGCGTTTCTTCATGCTGTTGTGCCGGTATGTTCAATACCATGTGTTCGCTCTCCACGCCGTTATGCTCGGGTTCAATGCCTTCAAATAGCTCCGGATGATCCTTGACAAGCTGCGTGACTTTTGCCTGGTTGGGCACGGTTTCAAGCACCAGCTTCTTCAATTCGTTAAAGTCCTTCTTCATGTCGAAAAGGACCTTGTAGAGTATGTCTCGCTCGGAGAGTCCATCCTTCTCGGTAACAGACTGCCGGTATAGCGCGGGAAGATTGGATTCTTTCGGTAAATATCGTCTCAGTACCTCCTCATCGATTTCTTTATTGTCGGATGAAAGGACGGAGATCTGTTCCACCAGATTTTTTAACTGCCGGATGTTTCCCGGAAAACGGTAAGCAAGCAGAAGTTCTTTTGCACCCTCCGTCAGCACGATTGGCTTGACTTTATATTTATCTGCGAAGTCACCAGCGAACTTCCTGAATAACAGGTCAATATCCTTTCCTCGTTCACGTAATGGAGGAACAAAAATGGGCACAGTGCTCAGCCGGTAATAAAGATCTTCTCTGAACTTTCCGTCTTCCACATTCTTCATGAGGTTGATATTCGTCGCTGCAACCACGCGAACATCGGTCTTAAGAACCTTTGACGATCCCACCTTAAGGAATTCGCCATTCTCCAGAACACGTAGCAAACGCGCCTGTGTGTTCAATGGCATTTCGCCTATTTCATCCAAGAATATGGTACCTCCGTTGGTCACCTCGAAATATCCCTTTCTGGCTTCATGCGCGCCGGTAAAAGACCCTTTCTCATGACCGAAGAGCTCGGAGTCGATGGTCCCTTCGGGGATCGATCCGCAGTTTACCGCAATGAATTGACCATGTTTACGGGGACTCAGATGATGAATAATCTTAGAGAAAGATTCCTTCCCACTTCCGCTTTCACCGGTGATCAAGACCGACATATCGGTCGGTGCAACCTGAATGGCCACACTGACTGCATTGTTCAGCAATGGTGAATTACCAATGATGCCGAATCGTTGCTTTACCGATTGTATTTCCTGGTCTGAAATCGCCATGTTAATGCCTGCTATAGTTCTTTTATCCAACAACTCGTCCAATTAATGTTCCCCCTGTGCACTCTTCCACCAGCACATTGACATACTCGCCTTTCCGATGGATGCCTTTCGGAAAAACAATGACTTTGTTCTGGCTGTTTCTTCCCTGCAAAAAGTTTTCAGATCTCTTGGAGTATCCTTCGATCAAAACCTGATATACCTTGCCGACACTCTGTCTGTTGCCTGCGAGCGAGTGTTCACGTTGTTTATTAATGATCTCCTCCAGCCGCCTCTTTTTCACATCCAACGAGATGTCGTCTTTCCATTTCTTGGCAGCGAGCGTGCCCGGCCTTTCCGAATAGTAAAACATGTATGCAAAATCATATTGCACTGCATCCATCAGGGTGAGTGTATCCTGATGTTCCTCCTCAGTTTCGGTGCAAAACCCGGTAATCATATCTGATGAGATGCTGCAATCATCACCTAATATCTCCCTGATTCTCTGAACTTTATTGAGATACCATTCCCGGGAATATCCTCGGTTCATCAGATCCAGGATACGGCTATTGCCGCTTTGGACTGGCAGGTGGATTGATTTGCAGATGTTGCTATGACGCGCCATTGTATGCAGCACGTCGTCGGTGATGTCTTTGGGATGGGACGTCGAAAAACGGATGCGAAGCAAAGGGGAAACCTGAGCAACCATATCCAGCAGGTCGGCAAAGTTTACAATGTTCGACGCGTTCTTCTTTTCAATCCAGGCTTTATTATTTTCGGCTTCCGACCATTTGTAAGAGTCTACATTCTGCCCCAGCAAGGTCACCTCTCTATAACCTCTCTCAAATAAATCTCTCGCTTCTTTTACAATGGAATGAGGATCACGGCTACGTTCACGCCCGCGCGTAAAGGGTACGACACAAAAAGTGCACATGTTGTCGCATCCTCTCATGATCGAGATAAATGCGGTCACGCCATTCGAATTCAGTCGGACGGGGCTGATGTCAGCATAAGTCTCCTCCCTGGAGAGAAAGGTATTTACCGCTTTTTGCCCGTCATCAACTTTGGCGATGAGGGTTGGCAGGTCGCGGTATGCATCCGGGCCAGCCACCAGGTCAACTATCTTTTCCTCCTCTAGCAGCTTCGATTTCAATCGCTCCGCCATACACCCGAGGACTCCAACCAGCAGATCGGGATTATTCTTTTTAAGACCGTTCAGGTGGAGAAGGCGGTTTCGAACAGTTTGCTCTGCTTTATCCCGTATTGAACAGGTATTCAGAAGAATAACGTCAGCAACCTCAACATTTGATGTAGTATCAAACCCTTCGTTTTGAAGGATCGACGCCACGATTTCACTGTCAGAAAAGTTCATTTGACATCCGTAGCTTTCGATGTAAAGCTTTCGAGGACGGCCCGAGAAAGTATCCACCGATATCCTCGCTACATCACATGATTCTTTCTCTTCTTTCAGGATATCCAGTTCTTTGATCAAATTCTCCATGTCTTCAAAATTCCAAGACGCAAAAGTAATAACTTTAGTCTCAAATGACATCTTGTCAGTTGATTAAAAAATCATTATTGAAAGGGGAAAGTATATATGGCACTCATAAAATCAGTAAGAGGATTTACGCCTAAGTTTGGCAACAATTGTTTCCTGGCGGACAATGCAACGGTAGTCGGTGAAGTGCAAATGGGTGACAATTGCACGGTATGGTTCAATGCGGTCGTGCGAGGAGACGTGCATTCTATACTGATCGGGGATAATACCAACATCCAGGATGGCGCAGTAATACATGGTACCTATCAAAAGGCAAACACTGTTATCGGAAGCAATGTATCCATTGCTCACAACGCCGTCGTGCATGGATGCAAAGTTGAGGACAACGTGCTAATAGGGATGGGCGCAATCATCATGGATGGTGCTGTGATCGGAACTAAGTCGGTGATAGCCGCGGGTGCAATTGTACTCCCCGGAACAATCGTAGAACCTGGAAGCATGTACGCCGGTATGCCGGCGAAAAGAATGAAGGACGTCTCGCCAGAAATGATAGAAGTTATCGAGCGGACTGCACGAAACTATCCCATGTATGCGAACTGGTTTCGAGAATAGTTAAATAGTTTAAAGTTTAAGGTTTAAAGTTTAAGGTTTAAGGTTTGAGGTTTGAGGTTTGAAGTTAGTACGCCCGCTATTAACTATTAACTAATAACTAATAACAAATAACTAATCCTAGGTTTTTTTGTTAACTTAAAAAGACTTAGACAGCAGACCCCTCAATATGCCTCTAGAAGATAACAAAGGATTCGATCCTGAAGTGATCAGGGAATATGCGCTCAAGATGAAATCGCTTGGCCTTGACTACGTCATGGACGATGATGAGGAAAGCAACGACGAGTATGCTCACTTTTATTTTATAGGGAAATTTGAGGGACGCGATGTAATTTATGATACAGCAATCTATACGCTAAGGTTGCATCACGAGAGTGAGTTGTACGAGATTGCTGAACACCAGGCTGCGAAGCATTTTCCCGAGTTCAGAAAGATCACTTACGAAGAGGATGAAAATGGAAATCTTGCAGCACTGGATCCGCTTCAGGAAGAGATCGGCTTATATATGGCCGAAGTGATCATGTCGCTGGAGGAGGAAGAATCAGTTAAGGTAAAAGAACACGTCGACCTCGATGTGAACACCGACTTTGGGATCAGCCTGGATGTCGGATTACATGTTGATAAAATCACGCCCAAAATAATCGAAAAGTTCATCAAGGATTTCAACGAAGACACCCTAAAGCTTGATGACACGTTGTATTCATTCCAGACGCAGGACCAGGAAGCTTGATTCTTCAGGTCAGTTTTTCTTGAACGGGTGACAATCAATTCTTAAATTCTAGCCATATTTGCGCCCTGTTAACCATAACATTTAATGAAGAATTTGTCGCTTATTTTGAACGCTGTGCTGCTGGTAGCGGTCGGTGTATTGTTTTATTTACATTTTTCGGGGAAGAAAACAGCTGGCCCTGCAGTGGAGACATCCACAGGTGCGGTAATCCCGAGTGAACTCAGGGTTGCATACATCAATTCCGATTCCGTCCTGCAGCATTATGAGTATCTGAAAGCAAACCGCGTTCAGTTGGAGGCAAAGACCAAAAAGATTGAGCAGGAATATCGAAACCGTGCCCAGGGGTTGCAAAACGAAATCACCGCCTATCAGAGGAATGTTACCAATATGACACTCGGTCAGGTTAAGGCTGTGGAGGAGGACCTCGGGAAAAAACAGCAAAACTTACAAATGTATCAGCAAACCATCAGTCAGCAACTTATGGAGGAGGAAGCAAAGCTGAACAAAGAGTTGTACGATCGGGTAACAGCGTATCTCAAGAAATTTGCTGCCGAAAAGGACTTGCATTTTGTACTGAAATTTGATGTCTCCAGCGATGTATTATACGCTGGCGATGCGTTGGATGTATCCCAGGATGTTATTAACGGGCTGAACGCCGAGTATCAGCAGGAGAAGTCAGGTGGAACGAACGCGGCAGCCAAGAAAGATACCACCTCGACGAAAAAGTAGATGGTGTACCATTATCGTTAAAAAACCGGTCTTCTGGCCGGTTTTTTTATTTTAAATTTGATTTTGCCTTATGCTGAAACGATTTTTTGGGGCATTTCAAATTCAGAGTCAGGAGCAGAAGCAGATCATTCTCATGCTCTGCACAGGTTTCTTCATGGGAGTGTTCCTCGCTACCTACCAGGTAACTGCAGACTCTCTGTTCCTTAACCGGATGGGTGATCGTTTGGACGAAGCCTTCCTGGTTGCAGGAGCATTAGGTATCCTTTCGACAGCGCTTTTTTCCATGTTTCAAAACTGGTTGAAGTTTACAAGCCTTGCGCTAGGTTCTGTCGTGCTCGTATTTCTTTTCACTCTGGGAGAATACTGGCTTATTCATTATGGTAGCACCGTTTACCACGACGAGTTTATCTTCGCACTATATTGTATGATTGGCCCGATCACGGCAGTATTGCTGCTCAGCTTTTGGGGGATCTTCGGTAGACTTTTCAACTTTCGACAATCAAAAAGAATTATTGGATGGATTGATACCGGCCAGCTGATCGCCTCGATACTGGCCACGCTGATTGTTATTCCATTTACATCTGAATTTATACAGGACACCTCGAATTACCTTCTGGTGTGCGCGATTAGCATGGCCGTTGTATGCGTTCTTCTTTTTTCCATTGCTTCATCTTTTGCATTATCCAAAAATGACCCGCGGGAGTTTGGTGAAACTGTCAGATCAGAGACGACGCTCACAAAGCTTTTCGGCGACCGTTACATCGTATTGTTATCAGTATTCTTGCTGGTCTCGATGGTGATGTTCGTGCTTAGTCAGTATTCATTTCAGGTGTTGGTTAAAGAACAATACCCTGATGAAAGAGATCTGACAAACTTTAACTCATTTTTTATTGGTGCTGTTTATGGTATCAGTTTGATCCTGCAAACTTTTGTTAACCCGAGGATCATAAGCAACTACGGTCTTCGCGTTTCGCTTTTCATACTCCCTCTGGTAATGGTCATTTTTTCTGTGGCGTCTATCGTCACCGGTACATTTCTCGGATTTGAGAAGAGCATAGCACCCGCGGGATTTATTTACTTTTTCCTCTTCGTCTCATTGAGCCGGTTGTTTAACTGGACACTCCGCGACTCGCTCGAGAACCCTGTATTCAAGTTATTCTTTATTCCACTTGACAACAGGTTAAGATTTAATATCCAGTCCAAGATTGAAGGTCTTGTCAATGAAAGCGCTCGTTTTCTGGCAGGTTTACTAATCTTCGGCCTAGCATTCTTTCCGTTTTTTAAGGTGATACATATTTCGATCTTTCTCGTAATACTTTCCGGCTTGTATTTCCTTGTGGTGAATAAGCTTTACAACGGGTATCGAAACAAATTGCGCATGAAGTTGGAGAGCGGGGATGGAGAACTTGAGAAATTGGAAAAGGGTTATGCTCAGATAACAAGCCGTCTGGAATCGATGCTTAGTCAACCTTCTCCGAGAAAGGCTATTTTTTCCTTTAAGCTTTTGGAAAAGATCAATGCAGCCCAGGCACCGGGTTGGATCAATATTTTAATGAAGAATGAAGATGAGGCTGCCCGCGGATATGGACAGGAAAAGCTCAATGAGCTCAAAGGACTTTCTGTTTCCGATCAGTTTGTAATCCGCCTGGACTCTGCAAAAGTTCCTTCTGACAAAAGCGTGCTTAGCAAATTAGATCTCCAATCTATTTTGGAGAATGATGGCGACATCACCAAAACGCGGATCCAGAAGCTTGCCCGATCTACGAATATTAATGAGCGGCACTACGCGGCGGAGTTGCTGTTGCATACATCCAAAGACGAGTGTACTTCCTTTTTGATGGAGTTGTTGAACGACTCAGAGCCGAAAGTGCGCAATGCTGCGATCAAAACTTCCGTGAAAAAATATAATACGGAAGTCATAAACGCCATCATTGAAAACCTGAGCAATCCTGTTTACAGCAATCCTGCGATGAATGCTCTGGTGTTGATTGGTGCAGATACCCTTACCGCACTTGATGCTGCTTTTTATCGCAGTGGTCAAAGCACACAAATGATGCTGAGAATTGTTCAGGTTATCGGTCGGATAGGAGGAGCTAAGGCGCGCGAAATACTTTGGAGCAAAATAGATTATCCAAACAAGATTGTGGTTTCTCAAGTCTTGTTGTCACTCGGTGAGTGTGGATTTAAGGCTGGTATCTCGCAAATAACGCGAATCAAATATGCTATCGAATCGGATATCGCTGATATAAGCTGGAACCTCAGTGCTCTGCAGGAGGTGGGTGATCAAGGGTTTGCTGCGCAGATCAAATCGTCGTTAAGGTGGGAAATACAAAGTGATATAGAGCACATTTACATGCTGCTCACTATGTTATATGATACGAGGTCAATTCAGCTTGTAAAAGAAAATATTGACAGTGGTACAGCAGAGGGCATTACTTATGCTATTGAACTGCTTGACGTGTTCCTGTCAGAACAATTGAAGAAGCGGGTTATACCGATCCTGGATGATCTTACTCTTGCTGAACGAACGAATCGCCTCGAAGATTTTTATCCAAGAATAAAACTGGATTCACAATTGGTTTTGAAGTTCATGATCAACCGTGATTTCGCCCAATCGAACCGTTGGACAAAAGCTTGTGTGCTATTTCAGATTGGAATTCTTGGTATTAAAGATTTTAAGATGGACCTGATTGCTCAGCTCTTTAACCCTGATTGGCTATTGCGCGAGGTGTCTGCACTGGCATTGTATAAGATCAGTCCCGAAACGTACGAACAAAATTCACGACGGTTGGGTGAAATGGTTAAGCGAGAGCTTGATGCATTGGTGATCCATTCGAAAAGGATGACACGTTTTGAAAAAGTTTTGTACTTCCAGCGTCAGCCTGTTTTTAAAGATGTGCCCGGGATAACATTGTCGCTCTTAGCAGATATTGCTGAAGAGATTCACCTGAAAAATCAGGACACGCTCATACTCGATGAAAAATTGAATAACAATTTTTATATCATCGTCGCCGGCAAAGTAGATTTCTATCAGGCGGGTAAATTGGTTTCAAATTTTGGCGCCGGTCAATTTGTTGGGGAGATGATTGCTTCACCTGCATTTATCAACAGTAATTTAATCGTGGCAAAGTCACAGGTGGTGGTATTGAAATTAAATAAGGATCAATTCTATGAACTTGTCTCAGACAATGTGAAACTTGCAGATAACGTTCTGGAGTTTATCTGATAATGTCGAGATCGAAAAAGATTTTTTTTATTGCCTTTGCAATCTTCATACTCTTGCTCATAGGCTTGGGCTATGACATCAGCCGACGCACAACTTTCCCCGGGTCAAAGTCACAGTTAAAAGAGAGGTTAAAGCAAAAATTTAGCCGGCCGGACTCAGTGACCGCAGATACGGCAACAAGAAAAATTCAGAAAAATTAAATTTTTCTTCTGCAATCGGTTGTTTTGACAAACGTTTCTTATTATCTTTCGATCAGATTAAAGCCAACTATAGACATGACAATCCCCCTTAGTCGAGAACTTCGGGGGATTTTCATTTATATAGTTTAAGGTTTAAAG
>JAEZBX010000298.1 GCA_023412765.1 Bacteroidota bacterium | reverse complement strand
TCTTAGAAGAATACAAAAAGTTAAAACCAACCTATAATGATCTGGCCTGGCTTGCGGACACCGCCGAACTCGGTGAACTCGATGAGGAGACAGAAACCTGGCTGGTAGACGTTTGGGAAGATCTTTTGTTTGTTAAAGCCGGGGTTAAGGTGCACGCGGTCATTCTCGGGGAAAGCATTTTTGCCGATTATCCAATGGAAAATTTCAAGCAGGATGCCGAGCAAAAGTTTCATGCGTATAACGTGCATCTGGGAGTGTTTTCTACGGAGGAAGACGCGTATGAGTGGATTAGGGGATTGGACGGAAATTAGAAATTAGAAATTAGAAAGTTGAAATTTCCGTGCGGCTCCGTGGTGGATGGATTTCAATCAATAGTTTATATCGACTACTTTCTTGTCCTTTAGTTTTTGCATTTGCGCCGGTACGATGTTAAGAATTGCCTCCTTCAGGGTTTGTATCAGTTTGCTTTTAATATAATCCCGGTGGGTAACAAGGCTTACTTCCCGCGCGGGCGTCGGCTCTTTTAGTCTTTTAACCAGCTTGAGCTGGGGCTTGTTGAATTCCATGATTGCCAACTCAGGCAAAATAGTGATGCCATCACTCTTATCAACCATACGCCTCAGCGTTTCAATATTTCCTGTCTCATACTTGAATTGAAGGTCAGTAGTGCGTCGTAACTCGCAGAGGTTTAATATCTGTGACCGAAAGCAATGGCCTTCTTCAAGAAGCCACAGCTGACTCGGATCTAACTCTTTTGCTAACACATATTTTTTGTTGCTGAGCGAATTCTTTCTTGATACATAAACAAAAAGTTCTTCGTAAAAAAGAATATCCTCCTTGATAGATTGATCCTTCAACGGAGTGACTACGATGCCACAGTCCAGCCTGTTATTCTTTAGTTCAAAAATCACTTCCTCCGTGATAGCTTCCCTAACGACAAGATTTATTTGCGGATAATTTTCCCGCATATACTTGTAAAGCGGTGGCAATAAATAAGGCGCCAGTGTCGGTATGATACCAATTCGCAATTCACCAGTCAAAGTGTTTTTTTGCTCATTGATAAGCTGCTGGATCACTTTGGCTTCGCGCAATACCGTTCTCGCCTGAGCGATAATAGAAGCGCCAACCTCGGTGGGAATTACTGGTTGCTTGGTACGGTCAAAAATTTTTATACCAAGCTCGTCTTCCAGTTTTTGGATCTGCATGCTTAATGTTGGCTGAGTAACAAAACAGCTTTCGGATGCCAGTACAAAATGCCGATGGGTATCAAGGGCAACTATGTATTCTAGTTGTGTAAGGGTCATAGATAATATCTATATGATCATAAAAATAATCAATTTGATTTATTATCAAAAGCCTCCTATTCTTGTGCGTGAATAAAAATCTTCAATACAGGACTCTAAACAGGAAAAAATGGAAAACAATGCTCCTCCCAAACAAAAATCACTAAAGGTAAATGACAGCGAAGCTAAATGTCCATTTCATGGCGGTTCGTTGAAGTTCAGCGCCGGCGGTGGAACTCGTAATCGCGACTGGTGGCCTAACCAGTTAAATCTGAATATCCTTCGGCAGCAATCCTCGCTCACCAACCCGATGGATAAGAATTTCAACTATGCGGAAGAGTTCAAATCCCTGGATTTGTCCGCTGTAAAAAAAGATATTTATGAGCTGATGACGACGTCGCAGGAATGGTGGCCTGCCGATTACGGTCATTATGGTCCTTTCTTTATTCGCATGGCATGGCACAGCGCTGGAACATATCGGGTTTCTGATGGCCGCGGTGGCGCAGGTGCCGGTATGCAGCGTTTTGCTCCGCTTAACAGTTGGCCAGACAACGTAAACCTGGACAAAGCAAGGCTATTGTTGTGGCCTATCAAACAAAAATATGGCAAGAAGATTTCGTGGGCAGATCTGCTGATCCTTGCTGGCAACTGTGCACTCGAATCGATGGGTTTCAAGACCTTTGGATTCGGTGGGGGTCGCGAAGATCTATGGGAACCGCAGGAAGAAGTGTATTGGGGTTCCGAAAAAAAATGGTTGGGAGGTGACGACCGATATACGGGTGAGCGCGACCTTGAAAATCCCCTCGCAGCTGTTCAGATGGGTCTTATTTATGTAAATCCTGAAGGGCCGAATGGAAAACCCGATCCTGTTGCTGCAGCGCGAGATATCCGCGAAACCTTTGGACGCATGGCAATGAATGATGAAGAAACAGTTGCGTTAATTGCAGGCGGACATTCGTTTGGTAAGACTCACGGCGCAGCTGATCCTTCAAAGTATGTAGGTCCGGAACCCGTTGCAGCAGGAATTGAAGATCAAGGTCTTGGCTGGAAGAATTCTTTTGGCAGTGGAAAAGGTGTTCATACAATCGGTAGCGGCCTTGAGGGAGCGTGGACTACAACTCCGACTAAATGGAGCAATAACTTCTTCGAAAACCTATTTGAATTTGAGTGGGAACTTTCTAAGAGTCCAGCGGGTGCGTTTCAGTGGAAGCCGAAAAATGGTGCCGGTGCGGGTAGCGTTCCCGATGCGCACGATCCATCTTTAAGGCATGCGCCTACCATGCTGACAACCGATCTGGCTCTGAGGTTTGATCCAATCTATGAGAAGATCTCGAGAAGATTTTATGAAAATCCGGATGAGTTTGCTGATGCATTCGCCCGCGCCTGGTACAAACTTACGCACAGAGATATGGGGCCTGTCGTCCGTTACCTTGGCCCAGAGGTACCAGCAGAAGAACTGATCTGGCAAGATCCGCTCCCCTCAGTCACACACAAACTAATTGACGAGGCAGACATTGTCGCGCTTAAAGCTTTGGTTCTTGCGTCGGGTTTGTCCGTATCTCAGCTCGTTACTACTGCCTGGGCATCGGCTTCATCGTTCCGGGGTTCTGATAAACGCGGTGGTGCTAACGGCGCCCGTATACGCCTGGCTCCTCAGAAGGATTGGGACGTCAATAATCCTATCGAGTTGGAAAAAGTATTGACAAAATTGGAAGGCATTCAAACGGTGTTTAACAAAGGTGCAGCCGATGGAAAGAAAGTTTCTTTGGCTGATCTGATTGTTCTCGCAGGATGTGCAGGTGTTGAAAAGGCAGCTAAGAATGCTGGCTTTGATATTACTGTTCCATTTACTCCTGGTCGAGCAGACGCAACGCAAGAGCAAACCGATGTCGAATCATTTGAAGTGATGGAGCCTGTAGCTGATGGATTCCGCAATTATGTGAACCCGCGTCACAAACCTTCGGCCGAGGAACTGCTCGTCGACAAAGCGCAATTGCTGACACTCACGGCACCTGAGATGACGGTACTTCTTGGGGGAATGCGAGTGCTTAACACGAACTTTGACAAATCGAAGCACGGTGTGTTTACGCAAAATCCTGAAGTGCTGACTAACGATTACTTTGTAAACTTGCTCGATCTCGGAACTACATGGAGTGCGACCTCCGATTCTCAAAATGTCTTTGAAGGACGTGATCGCAAGACTGGCACATTGAAATGGACTGGTACCCGAGTGGACTTGATCTTTGGGTCAAACTCGGAATTGAGGGCCCTGGCGGAAGTTTATGCTTTTGCTGATTCGCAGGAGAAATTTGTTCGCGATTTTGTCGCTGCCTGGGAAAAGGTTATGAATCTTGATCGATTTGATCTCAGGTAGTCTTTATTTAAGAATTGAAAAAGGTGGCTCTTAAGTCACCTTTTTTGTTTTGAACCAGTAACTTCTGCATTCTACATTCATCACTCTGCACTCAAGTTCTTTAATTCGAACTTTAAACTTAGATTTCGAACTATCTGAGTGATGAGTGCAGAATGTAGAGTTTAGAAGAAGTTCTGCACTCTGCATTCTACATTCATCACTCTGCACTCAAGTTCTTTAATTCGAACTTTAAACTTAGATTTCGAACTATCTGAGTGATGAGTGCAGAGTGTAGAGT
>JAEZBX010000241.1 GCA_023412765.1 Bacteroidota bacterium | reverse complement strand
GTTGGAGCGAATTAAATCCGTTGAAGCTGTGAAGACACCCTGGTATTATGGTTGGGGCATCAGAGTAATTCCAAACGGAATATTGTACAATGTAAGTGGGTTGGATGGTGTGGAGCTCAGGTTTATTGATGCGAAGAGGGTGATAAGAATTGGAACAAAAGACTC
Source organism: Bacteroidota bacterium (assembly GCA_023412765.1). Lineage (GTDB taxonomy): Bacteria > Bacteroidota > Bacteroidia > Cytophagales > Cyclobacteriaceae > Chryseolinea. The sequence goes on along the minus strand of JAEZBX010000241.1, from coordinate 3,250 downwards.
TGAGAACTTGAAGCGGGAGATTGAAAAGAAACTAAAGCCAATGAATTAATCGAACGGTATATGTACATCAAGTTGTTTGGTATCGTACTGATTAAAAATCAAATCAAGATCTTCTATGTTTAGTTATAGGTATAGCAACATATCGCACAAAATGCAGAATATAGGTCTTCTCAATTCAATTTGTATTCGATTGCCCTCTATCCAGGTCAATGTCTTTCTTATCCTACATTAAGGCAACCAGTCTGAGACTTCCGTAAATTTGAATCATGGAAACTATAAAATCAATGCAAAACAAAAATGACTATAAAGCGCCAGGCCTTGCACGCATTGGTCACGTTCACCTCAAAGTATCAGACCTCGACAAGTCTATCGCGTTCTACAGGGACCTACTCGGATTTGAATTGACGATGATGTATGGAGAACAGGCTGCATTTTTATCAGCCGGCGGTTATCACCATCATATCGGACTAAACACCTGGCATAGCAAGAATTCTCCGCCAGCAGACGACCAGGCTGTAGGTCTTTATCATACTGCATTTCTCTATCCGACGCGAAAAGATCTCGCAGAAATTTTGGACCGGATTAGACGGGCTTATTATCCACTCACGGGTGCGTCAGATCATGGTGTGTCTGAAGCACTATATCTGGATGATCCGGATGGCAATGGCGTAGAACTCTACTGGGACAGACCAAAAGAATTATGGCCGAAGAATGCAGATGGTTCTCTAACGATGTTCACCAGGCCGCTTGATCTGCAGGATTTGTTACAAGAACTCGATAATTAAGAATAAAAAAAGAATATAATGGATCATCCCGACCATTCAGGCATAAAGGATGCGGCACGTACCAGGCAGGAAGAGAATCTACGGGTACACAAGCATGCCGACGCGCATGATCACGCGCATGGGCATCATCATTCGCATGACGCTGGTCATGAGGGTCACGATCAACATGCCGGACATTCCGTTGCTGATTTCTGGAAACGCTTTATCATCTCCACTATCGCCTCTGTTCCGGTGTTGCTTTTGTCGCATATGATTCAGCAGTGGTTTGGATTCAACATTGATTTTCCCGGTGATCGTTATTTATTGTTCGTGCTTTCATCATTCATTTTCCTTTACGGAGGATATCCGTTTTTGAAAGGCTTGTATGATGAAGTCCGTACTAATGCCATTGGGATGATGACTTTGATCGGCATTGCCATCACTGTGGCGTGGGCGTATAGCGTAGCCGTAACCTTTGGATTGTCGGGAATGGATTTCTATTGGGAAATGGCGACGTTGATCGACATCATGCTAATTGGTCATTATTTTGAAATGAAGTCAGTGAGAGGCGCATCGCGTGCGCTTGAAATGCTAGTGAAGATGCTTCCTTCAACAGCGCATCATCTTGTGGATGGAGCCATTCATGATATGCCGGTAAGTCACCTGAAGGTTGATCATTTGGTTCTTGTAAAGCCGGGCGAGAAAATACCGGTAGATGGAATTGTCGTTGATGGGTCGAGTTATGTGAACGAAAGCATGCTCACCGGAGAGAGTGTGCCTGTAAAGAAAGAAATAGATCATCACGTTATCGGTGGAGGACTTAACGGAAATGGATCGCTTACAATTCGCGTGACAAGCACTGGTGAAGATGGCTATCTCAATAAAGTAGTCCGACTTGTAGAAGAGGCTCAAAAAGTAAAATCCAAAACACAGTCCTTTGCAGACAAAGCAGCGAAGCTATTGACATTTGTGGCTCTGGGTGCCGGCTTTATCACTCTTGTGGTTTGGCTATTACTGGGCTTCCCTTTTGTATTTGCCCTTGAGCGAATGGTGACTGTAATGGTCATCTCTTGTCCGCACGCTTTAGGTCTTGCCGTTCCACTGGTTGTTGCTATTTCTACGTCGGTGGCAGCACAGAAAGGTTTGCTTATTCGAAACCGGACTGCGTTTGAAAATGCTCGGTTGATAACCACAATCATTTTTGATAAAACGGGCACGCTTACGAAAGGATCTCATGAACTGGAGACGATACATGTTCTGGATAAGAAATATTCTGACAATGATATTCTGAGATTAGCGGCAGCTGTTGAGCAGCATTCCGAACATTATATTGCTATTGGAATTATCCGGAAAGCAAAGTCAGAAGGTATTACAATTCCCAGCTCTAATGATTTCAATTACATGCCCGGCAAAGGACTTGAGGGCACAGTACAAGGATCAAACGTGAAAGTTGTCGGCCCAAATTATTTGAAAGAAAGGAGAATTAAATTTGATGCGCTAGACAAGGACGCAGACAATACGATTGTTTATGTGCTTATCGATGATGAACCTGCGGGCTATTTTACATTTTCCGACCAGATACGAGAAGAATCCCGTGAAGCAGTAAGTGTTTTGAAAAACGCCGGCATAAGGAACTTACTTCTAACTGGAGATAATGAACGGGTAGCAAGGAAAGTAAGCGACGAATTGAAAATGGATGGGTTCCTTGCGAATGTTCTTCCACATGAAAAACTTCAAAAGGTTGAATCTTTACAGAAACAGGGCGAGTTTGTGGCAATGACAGGTGATGGTGTTAATGATGCTCCGGCGCTGGCAAAGGCGGACGTTGGTATTGCGGTGGGTTCAGGAACAGATGTTGCTGCTGAGACTGCTGATATCATTTTAGTTAATTCAAATCCGAAAGATATTGCAAACCTCATTCTTTTCGGAAAGGCCACCTATCGCAAGATGATCCAGAATTTATGGTGGGCAGCCGGGTACAATATCATAGCTATTCCGCTCGCAGCAGGATTATTGTATAACTATGGGATTATGCTAAGTCCTGCCCTCGGAGCTGTGCTGATGAGTCTCAGTACTATCGTTGTTGCAATTAATGCGAAATTGTTGCAAAACAATTTTCTTACACCCGGATTGATGCTCGGAAAGCTCTGACTGCGTAGTAGGATTCTGCACCATTGTGATATGTAAATACTTTACCATAGCGACGATCACAAAAGAGGGCGCCGCCGAGTTCCCTGATGTCAGGTGGTGTTTGTACCCAGCTCGACGTTTTTGTATCGAATTCGCCAAGCTCTTGCAATTCACGGTACTGTTCTTCTGTTAAGATTTCCACGCCCATGTCGGCGGCCATACCAACAGCGCTGTGTTTTGGTTTGTGTTCTTTTCGTGATTTTAAAGCTTGAGGATCGTAGCACAGGCTTCTGCGTCCCTTTGGTGTTTCGGGAGAACAATCATAAAAAATAAACTCACCGGTCTTCTTGTCGAAA
>JAEZBX010000186.1 GCA_023412765.1 Bacteroidota bacterium | reverse complement strand
TCTTATACCTCACCAGCGACCGAGAACTCACCACCCTTCAACACTCAATCCTTAAAGTTCCGTTACCCTGGCGTTCTGCTTTCTGCCTTATGCTTTGCCGCACCCCCAAGCTGTCAGCTGATAGCTGATAGCTGTCAGCTAATTTGCTTTCCCACCCCAAATCCCTATTTTTGTAACCCCATTGAAAAAACGGATGAAAAAAGAAGAGATGCGTTTTACAACAACTGCCATAGGTATCCTGGTGGCATTGGCCGTTATCGTCTCTCAACTTTCGTGGTTTCCACAAAAGTCTGCCGAAAAAAAGGAAACCAAGACTGAACAAAGTCAGTCAGACGAATCTGATAATCAGTTTTATTTCACCGCTCAAACTTCTACAGCGCCGTCATCAGCGCATGTAGAATTGAATCCAACCGTATTTTTCTTATTCGAAATTTTAGGACAAACCGAATTAGAATTATACGATTTCGACATTGCGCTTCCCTTAAGCCAATGCTTCCGCACGCTGTTCGGCCTGGCGATTTCGCCCAACGCCCCCTAAGACTGTCGCACTCAGACATAATTCACGACAGTATTCTGTCAATTTCACTTTTTAAAATTTCACAGATCAAAAAATATCACAATGCAAAATAAAGGCTTAGTAATCGCATTGACATTGGTAATAACCGCGCTCTGCTTGTATTACCTGTCATTCACTTACGTATCGCGCGGCGTTCAGCAAGATGCTATAGAACACGCCACCAATAGCGATGGCGTTGTAGACCTAAATAAAAAGCAGTCTTACCTCGATTCAGTCTGGAACCTTCCCGTATACAATCTGTTTGGTGCGGAATACACTTACAAAGAAGTTAAGGATAATGAGTTAAGTCTCGGACTCGACTTACAAGGTGGTATGCACGTAACCATGGAGGTATCCCCGGTTGATATTATCAAAGGTCTTAGTGCAAACAGCCAGGACTCATCTTTCCTCAAGGCTCTTGCAACCGCACGGACTCAACAATTAAAAGCACAAGGCAATTTCAGCGATCTCTTTTTTGACGCTTACCGTCAGGCAAATCCAGGAAAGAAGCTTACATCTATTTTTGCTAATCCTGCGACTAAAGGAAGGATTGCTTCAAACGATCCAGACAGTAAAGTGATCGAAGTTGTAAACGGTGAAATAGAGAACGCGATAGATCGGTCATTCACAATCCTTCGTAATCGTCTCGACCAATTTGGAACCTCCCAACCTAACATTCAACGCCTTCCGGGAACAGGTAGAATTCAGATCGAAATTCCTGGCGCAGACAACCCTCAGCGTGTACGCAAATTGTTGCAAGGTGTCGCGAAGCTGGAATTTTGGGATGTTATTGAACCGAGCACACTTAATAATTCCCTGCTAGCTATAAATGACGTTTTGGTTAAAGAAGCGAAAGCAAAGCCTGCTGCTAAAGGTTCTGCACAACCAAAACAAGAAGAACAAGATCTTTCTGCTCTTCTTGGCGATAGTACACAATCTCCATCGGATACAACAAAACAATCCGAGGCAACCAAAGGATTGGATTCACTTCAGAATGTCAACGTCTCTCCTATTTTTTCTTTGAGCACTCCTCCAGGAATGTTCCGCTATTCGGTAAAAGATACGGCCAAGATAAACGCGATATTTAAGAGGCCTGAGATCAGGAATCTGTTGCCGAGAACAGTTGGTGTCTTTTGGGCAAATAAACCCGAGGCCGATCGCAGTGGTACCGAGGCGCTTGAGTTGTTCTTTCTTGATATCCGAAGAGATGGCAAAGCAAAACTTGATGGTACTGTAATCACCGATGCCAGAAATGACCTGGATGAATATGCTCAGCCGGCGGTTAGCATGAATATGAATGCAGCTGGTACACGTGTTTGGGCAAAATGGACTGCGGAAGCTTCCAGCAAATCACCAAAGGGTCGGATTGCCATTGTTCTTGATAACACTGTATACTCTGCACCATCTGTAAACGGTGAAATTCCCAACGGAAACTCGCAAATCGCGGGTAATTTTACTCAGGAAGAAGCGAAGGATCTTGCAAATGTCTTGAAGGCAGGATCGTTGCCAGCACCTACCAGAATTGTCGAAGAAGCTATCATTGGGCCGACCCTTGGAGAAGTAGCGCGCGGACAAGGCTTATTTTCAGTAGCCTGTGGGTTGATACTGGTTGTCGTTTTCATGGTTGCGTATTACGGCAAGGGCGGTGCAGTTGCAAACTTCTCGCTAATATTCAACTTGTTCTTTGTGTTAGGGATTCTAGCCCAACTCGATGCAGCCTTAACTCTGCCGGGTATCGCGGGTATTGTGCTCACCATGGGTATGGCGGTCGATGCTAACGTTATCATATATGAACGGATCCGTGAAGAAATGCGTGCAGGCAAACGGCTGCGAGAAGCAATAGCTTTAGGGTTCAAGCGGTCGTTTGCAACGATCTTTGACTCGAATATTACCACTTTCCTGACGGCATTGATGCTATATCTGTTCGGACAGGGCGCAGTGAAAGGTTTTGCAATTACGCTGATGGTCGGTATTACCACCACGTTCTTTACTGCAGTGTATATTTCTCATGTGGTCATCGATTGGATGGTAGCTAAGAAAGGTGATAACAGCAACATTCATTTCAAGACATTCATGTCACAATTTGTCGCATCTGATGTCAATATCGATTTCATCAGTAAGAGGAAACTGGCTTATATATTTTCGGGGACCATTATCGGAATCGGTCTGCTATTAATTGCAATTCAGGGCTTCAACTATGGTGTCGATTTCAAGGGTGGTAGATCGTATGTTGTTGCGTTCCAGAATCCGGTAGATGCGACAGAGTTAAAAACGGATTTGACAGAAAGCTTCGAAGGCGCCGGAACGGAAGTAAAGAATTTCGGTGGTAACAATAAAGTGAAAGTCGTTACCTCCTATGTTATCGACGATGAGTCAGAAAGTGCGGATGATAAAGTTCGAAGCACTTTGATTGCCGGCCTGGAAAAATCTACGGGACTGAAATTTGTTGGTTCCGATTCGCAGGTGGATGACGGTCATTTTGCTATCGCCAGCTCTTCTAAGGTTGGGGCAAACGTTGCGGACGACACAAAGACGGCTTCGCTACAAGCTACCATACTTTCACTGCTTGCGATTTTTGCTTACATATTGCTTCGGTTCAGGAAATGGCAATTTAGCGCTGGTGCCGTGTTGGCCCTGGCCCATGACGCCTTGTTTGTTATTGCATCCTTTGCAATCGTGAGAGTGTTTGGTGTTGCGTTTGAAATAGACCAGGTGTTTATTGCTGCAATTCTAACAGTAATCGGTTACTCAATTAACGATACGGTGATCATCTTTGATCGTATCCGTGAGTATTTAGGAATGGGAACCAGTCACGATCGCAGGAAAATTTTTAATGACGCTATTAACAGTACGCTTAACAGAACGATAATCACTTCAGGAACAGTATTGCTAGTAGTCATCGCGTTATTATTCTTCGGTGGCGAAGTGCTGAGAGGTTTTTCTTTCGCCTTACTGGTCGGCGTACTTACAGGTACATATTCTTCAATTTTTATGGCCGCACCAGTTGTATTGGATTTGGATAAATTGGAACGCTCTAAAGCAAAACCTGCTGAAACAAAACAGCCCGCAGGAAAACGTGTTGCTGCGTCCGCGCACTAATAGAATCTATCAAATAAAGAAGAGCTGCCTCACAAGGGCAGCTTTTTTTATGATGGTGAATTTTAAATGTTGAATTTTGAATTCTGAATTCAGGGCACTGCACATCGCGCCGCAGAGTCTCAATTTCAATTTTCGAATTTCAAATTTCCTCCCGCAACATCGACTTTAGTCCTCTCACCACGAGCGCCAGCGCTTGTTCGAAGTTTCGATTGTTGGGAATGATCAAATCTGCATTATGCTTTAGCGGCTCGATCATCGATTCGTAAACAGGCATAACGTGATGATGATATCGGTATAAAACATCGTTTAAATCAGAGCCTCTTTCTTCGTTGTCTCTTCGGATTCGACGACTGAGTTTGAGGTAATCCTTCGCCTCGATAAATATTTTGAGATCGAGCTCTTGTTCGATTTCTGAAAAATATTGTACGAAGAGGCCTTCAACGATTATAATCGGTGCGGGATGAAGTTCGATAACACCGGGCGTAATACCAGGCGTATTAAAAGCATATTCCTTTTTTATAACGGATTCGCCGTGTTTCAATTTCTTGATATCGATCTGCAACTGTGCCCTGTCTATTGCTTCAGGCAAGTCAAAATTTCTTACACCTTGTGAATCTAACTGCTGTGCATCTAATGAACGGTAATAGTGGTCTTGAGAGACAAGACAAAGCTCATTCGGTTTAAATTGGGACGCTAAAGCTTTAATGAAATATGTCTTTCCGGAACCACTACCGCCCGTGATGCCGATTGTATATGGTGTAGGCATAAACGTAAAATGCCAAAATACAAACTTGTGGCCAGAGCAAAAATAATTGAATACCGATAGCTATCGGTACGAATGGTGATTGATCGAGCTTAACGACAAACGCTTTGATAACGGCATGGATGTAAAATGAATTTTAGGTGGCTCCTAGTGGAGCCTGCGTTCTCACCCGCGGATTGTGGTACAAACAGGGGGCTCCTATCGGAGCCACTTAGTCGGCTTGTTATATCTCTTTAGGCACAAATGTTCAGCCAAGCTCACGCTCGCGCTCACTCTCGATTGAATATGGTTCAAACTTCCATGCGCGCCCCTGACCCTATACCCTATACCGTATACCTCACCACATTCCTTTTTTCTAACTTGACAAAGTGGTAATAATTGTTCTTGCGTATTTCTATCACGCGGTAGTGTGATTCTTAAGATACGTTTCAAGTTTCCTGATTGCCATCGATCGATGGCTGAGCGTACTTTTTTCCTGAAGGGTCATCTCAGCAAAAGTCTTTTGATATCCATCCGGAACGAAAACAGGATCATATCCAAAACCGGACTTGCCCCTTCTTTCATGAATTATACTCCCATCAACTATTCCTTCGAATGCTATGGGATGTTGAGTTAAGCCCACCAACGTAACAACGGTCCTGAATCGCGCCTTCCTATTTGAAATGTTCTGAAGCTTTTTTAACAACAGTTCAATGTTGTCACTACTGTTTTTATGCTCACCAGCATATCGCGCAGAATAAACCCCAGGCTCTCCATTCAAAGCGTCCACTTCGAGACCGGTGTCGTCCGCGAAGCAAGGCACTTTAAAATTATCAAACACAAATTCTGCCTTCTGCAAAGAATTGCCTTCAAGAGTAGGTTGCGTTTCTGGTAGCTCCTCGAAGCAGCCTACATCCTCTAGCGAAGCAATCTCGAACGTCGGCCCAAGTATATCACGGATTTCTTCGAGCTTGTGAGAATTATTAGATGCAAAACATATCATTCCTGCTGACAAATGCCTGCTAATCTATGTCGAGCACTTCAACTTCTACAATAATATTAGAGTTGGCGGGTACCGTTGCACCTGTTGAAACATCAGTTACTTCAACACCGCCAAATCCCAGGGTGGACGGAACATATAGTGTAGCCTTTGCGCCTATATTTAGTTTTTGCAAGCCAATCATCATTCCATGGATGTAGTCAATCGGCCGACTGAAGTAACTGTCCGAAGGTGTGCGTTCCAGAGTTACGAGGGCTCGCGTATCATCAGTCAACAGTTTGATTGAATACTTCAGCGTAACCTTATCAAACCAGGTTGCTGTAGGACCGATCCCTGGTGTTGTTATTACATATCGCAAACCCGTCGTGTCAGCAATTGCTTCAATGCTTTTATTCGATAAGTATGTATCAATCGCTACTGTATCCATAGCGAGGCGTTGCACTTCTGAGCTTGGCGGCGTAGCCTTATTGAATTTTACATCAAACTCCAGAATCGTATTGGGAGGTATACCACCACCGGAACCAGTGCTACCGTATCCGAACAATGATGGAATAATAATTTTTGCCTCGGTCCCTGCTGGTAATTTCGAAAAAGCGGTTCTCCATCCGGGTATGTAGTCTGACAATTTTAGTTTTGTGTTTCCAGCATCGAATTGAACCTTGTCCTCGAATCGCCTTCCTACATAATCTACATCCATCGTGTGAGTCAACTGTGCAGGAAGCCCTGTACCTAATTCGGTTATCACCATGAAAATGCCTGTTTCAGGATCTTCCTCTGCGGTCAGGCCAGCAGCTGACAACTGGTTTTCTATTATTGAAACCTCTTCATACCATCTCGCTAATTCATCGGGCACGTCGGCGTCCTGATTGCAACCAACCATTGCAAAACATATGCTTAAAGTAATACCGAGAATTAATCGTCTAGTCCTAATTTCCATAATTTATTATTTACATGTTCTGGTTGCTTCGTCAAATTGTCCGCCAAAACCCAGCAATTCTACATCGAAAATTAAAATTGCGTCGGGAGGTATAAAGCCGGGGTATCCGCGAGGGCCGTAGGCTAGGCCTGACGGAATGTAAAAGGTCGCTGAGTCACCAATACCCATCAACGGTATGCCTACCTGCCATCCCGGTATGACACCATTCAGCGGGAAGGAAAGCTTTTCCGACTCGTCGAAAACTTTTCCATCTTTAAGAAATTTACCCGTGTATTTTACCTCCACACAGTTATCCGAAGTAGGCTTTGAACCACCTTTATTGGTGTGAATCACATAGCGAAGACCACTCGTGTCTTGCTGAGCATTTATATTATTGTCGGCAAGATATTTTGTGATTAACAATTCATCCTTGCTGACCTGCATTTCGGCTTTCTTTTCCAGAGCACCTGTCTGATAATTCCTAAATGCATCTATTTCCATGATATCAGTCACCTTAATGGTGTAAGAGATGTTCATGGTGGTATCCACACCGTTGGGTGGAGGCGAACTCACACCTTTCGCAAAAAATTCTGAAACAGGGAGGCTTACCGATACGCTGTCCCCTTTGGACAAGCCGCGGAACATTTGTATTATACCATTCTCAGTAACCAGTGCGGCGCTGTCTTGAATTTGAATCGCGCCAGGAATACCTTCATCGAAGCTGCTATTCCACATCGAATCTTTCGAATCCTTTAAGTGATACTCAAATACAATCACTTCGTCTACTTTGGGGAGAACTCCATCTCCGGTTTTAACGATGCTATACTTAAATCCATTTGGAGTTTGTTTCTCTTCGTTTTTACTGCAACTGATAAAAAGCAACAACGCCAGTCCGATTAGCCCACTCGGTATTTTATTCATATTATTTTGGTTAGACAGTTTTAGGTAATAAAAAGTTGTAATTGTTATTCGTCAATAAGTTGATTCTTGTATTGGGGCAAAATATCCAGGAATTTTTGGACGGTTTGTTCAAGCGTCAGGTTTGTTTGTCCACCTGCGGCGTTGCGATGTCCGCCGCCATTAAAATGTGCGCGGGCCATATCATTTACTGAAAAGTTGCCCAACGACCTCAGCGAAAGTTTAATGTTGTCCTTTCTATCAGTGATTAAGACCGATAACCGGATACCCTTAATTGAAAGGCCGTAATTAACAAGCCCTTCGGTATCCCCGGTCTGCGAGCCAAACCGTTTCAACTCTTCGGCGGTAAGGGCCACGTAAGCGGTTCGATATTCGGGTAGTACCTGCAGTTTTTCACTCAAGACATAGCCCATCAACCTAAGGCGCTCAACATTATTGGTCTCATAAATAAGTTTGGAGACACGATAAGGGTCTGCGCCCTTTTCGACCAGTTCTGAGGCAATCTTTAATACCTTATGCGTTGTATTTGAATGTCTGAAGCCACCTGTGTCGGTCATAATTCCTGCATAGAGGCATTCAGCAATCTCATTGTTAATTAAGTTTTTGTCGCCGAGCTGGTCTATTAGTTGAAACACCAGTTCCGCAGTAGAAGCTGCGGCTCCATCCCATTGCTCAAAATCTGCAAACCGCTCAGGATCAAGGTGATGGTCAATCAGAACTTTCTTTGCGGGAGAATTTCGAACCATCTCTCCCAGCTCGTTAATTCGATTCAGGCAGGAAAAGTCCAGGCAGAAAATGACATCAGCCTCTTTGATGAACTGGGCAGCTTTTTCCGGTTTTTCTTTTTGAAAGATAAGTACGTCATGGTTGCCGGGCATCCACGAAATAAAATCAGGATAATCGCTTGGCGTAATTACCTTAGGCGAATGGCCCTTCTTTTTAAGGTACTGTCTCAGCCCTAATGCTGACCCAAGCGCATCTGCGTCGGGCTTAAAATGGGTCAAAAGAACCGCTTTTCGGGGTGTTTCCAGGTATTTCTTGAATTCTTGGATGTTTTCCATGGGCTTGCTGAAAAGCAAGTCGCAAAAATGGACAATTTTAATGGCTAGTCAATGCATAATTCCCAATTGTTCAAGCTCTTAGAAGGCATTCTGCAGTAAAAACTGCTAAGGCTGCGCTGTACTCCGTTGTATTATGCTATTTTTGCGCCCGATTACACTATAACCTTAGAAAAATTCAATTATGGCGGGAAACAGGACGTTTACCATGTTAAAACCAGATGCGGTAAGTGCATCAAATACCGGAGCGATCATAAAAATAATTGAGGAAGCAGGCTTCAAGATTATCGCGCTGAAAAAAACTATGCTCACACCTGAGCGCGCAGGCGAGTTTTACGCTGTTCACAAAGAACGTCCTTTCTATAAAGATCTTTGCAAATACATGTCGTCGGGATCAATTGTGCCTATGATCCTTGAAAAAGAAAATGCCGTGGAAGATTTCAGAAAATTGATTGGTGCCACCGACCCCGCAAAAGCTGAGAAGGGAACGATCCGGAATCTTTTTGCAAAGTCAATTGAGGCTAATGCCATCCACGGTTCGGATAGCGATGAAAATGCAGCCATCGAAGGCAGCTTTTTCTTTTCAAATCTTGAGCGTTACTAACTTAGCACTTCTATTTGAGGAAGTGATTTTCGAATACCTGTTTCAGGCAAACCGCAAAGGGCTGACCCAAATGTTGTTTTGTTTCGTTCAAAAGCTTCTATCCTGCGGCTGTTAGCTGACGGATGTCAGCTGTAGGCTATTTAATCTCAGGTAATTCGAAATCATCCAGCGCGCTGGGTTCTTTCATGACAGCTTCAATTTCATCGGCTTTTCTAGGTGCTGATGCAGAAAGGAGCTCGAAACCATCTTTTGTAACCAGGCAGTCGTCTTCGATCCGAACGGCAATTCCCCACCAACGCTTGTCGCATTTCGAATTCTCGGGTATGTAAATTCCTGGTTCTACGGTTATCACCATGCCTTCTTCAAGCGGACCTTGTGGAATTGGATCGTGGACATCGAGACCAATGTGATGGCAACATCCATGTGGGTAATAAGTATGGTCTTCTGTTTCACTTTTTATAATTCCCAATTCAAAAAGGCCCTTGTTTATAACCTGATGAGTGATTGCGCTTAGCTGTTGCGTTGTAACCCCCGGTCTGATCGCTTTCATTCCTTCTTCCTGGGCTTTCAGCACAAGATCATAGATCGTTCGTTGATCGGGAGAAAATTTGCCGGAGATCGGGATCGTCCTGGTGACATCTGCGGTATATCCGTGGTACTCTGCACCGAGATCCATAAGGATTAGTTCAGTAGTTTTCACATTAGGCTTATAGTTCTCAATGTAGTGGAGTATACAGCCGTTGTGCCCTGCGCCCACAATCGAAGGATAGCCTACATCCTCTGCCTGATATTTCTTGAAAACATATTCATGGATACCCTGTATCTCGCGTTCTGACATTCCGGGTTTAATAGCTTTCATTACCTCGCGTTGGGCAATTCCTGAAATAGTTACAGCTTTTCTCAGATGAACCATTTCTTCCGGTGTTTTCTTTCCACGCAATGTTCCCATGATAACAGGCAGCAGCCGTGTATTCAGATTGTTTGCCTGTTTTTCACGCGTGACGTTCAAAGTTTCTTTTGAAGGGTAGTTCACTTTTTGTTTGAACTGTTCGATAAGGTTGTATAAGTCAGCGGAGTCCAACGGGTTGTCGCGGACATCATTTTCAAAATCATGAAAAAGGATGGCGTCGAACTTCTGAAAATCAACATTGTATTTCTTGAAATCAGTATTGTTAAATGCCTGGTTTAAACCTAAGACTGATTTCACACCGTCGTAACCGAGACGCCTGCCATTCCACATTTCAGCCTCGAGGTCACGCGGCTGAACAAAAACGATCTCATCATATTTCGTCCCGTTATTCGCGGTTTGCTTATCCTTAAAAATTAGTAAAACTGCATCTGGTTCGCGATGTCCGGTGAGGTAATAGAAATTTGGATCCTGGTGATAAACATAGTCAACATCGTTAGAACGGTTTCTAACAGGATTTGCGAACAACACTGCAACGGAATTCGGTGGCAATTTGTCGCGCAATGCCTGACGTCTTTGCTTATGAAAATCCTTTCCTAAAAAATCAGCCGGAAGATCATCCGACTGCTGCGCAAACGCATTGAAAGTGAACACTACAAACAACAGCGTTCCAATAATATTTCTCATGGTATTTCCTCTAGTAAAAAATCTTTTCCTCTACCGTATTTAATGAGATCCTTCAAGTGATAACGTTCCAACGTAAGCAGGTCCTTTACTTTAAAATCTCCGTTGACCAAAATATTTTCAATAATAAATTCATGCTTTTCTCCATGATTGATCAAAGCATACTTTTTCCCCGTCCGCAGTACATCAAATGAAAGGCCAGCCATGTTTTTAGATAGTTTGTTAAAGAAGCTTAACCTCGATCGCTAGTAAAGGGTTCATGATAAGTCCTCATCGCGTTCCAACATCAGAATCGAAGCCTGTGGCACAATAAAGTATTTTTCATCCTCATATATAACTTCTATTGCTCCCTTTTGTAAGAATATTGCCAGATCTCCCTCCTGGGCCTGGAGCGGCAGATATTTTACTTGCTCGTCCTTTCCCTTCCACATTTCGTCGTCGTCGACGGGTAACGGCAGCGGATATCCAGGTCCGACTTTAATGACATAACCGCTTTGAATCTTTTCTTTTTCCTGTACCCCTGGCGGAAGATATAGCCCGGATGATGTTTTATCGGATTGTTTTGCGGGTTTGATCAATACGCGATCGCCAACTACTATAAGTTTCTTGAGCTTGTTTTCCGGTGTTATTTTCATGTCTATTCAAAAAGATCTGTTTGTTCTCCTGATCGGTCTAATAACCTTTGATCCACGCTTTTTGAAGGTTTAAGACCAAGCGCCTTAAACCTTTCAACGCTTTTCACAAGGTTTCCATTCCCGGTCGCTAATTTACTCATTGCGTTTTCATAGGAGGTTTGCGTTTTCTTCAATTGATTTCCCATGTCGATCAAATCGTTCGTAAAGCCTGCGAATTTTTCATAAAGGGATGTTGCATGGCGAGCTATTTCCTGGGAGTTCCTGTTTTGATACTCTTGCTTCCAGACATTTTTGATCAGCTGAAGCGATGGTATGAGCAATGTGGGGCTAACGAATACGATCCTTTTCTCCAGCGCCTCTTCATACAACTTTTTTTCGCTCTGAATCGCTAATATGTAAGCCGGTTCAATAGGAATGAACATGATGATAAAATCAAGGTGCCTGTCAGAGATCCGTTGATAATTTTTTTCAGCGAGTCCCTTCAAATGTTGACGGATGGAAACCAGGTGCGCCTTCAATGCTACCACTTTATCGTCTTCATTCGCGGCATTGACAAAATTGTTGTACGCTGTCAAGCTTACTTTAGAATCAACAATAACATGGCGCTTGTCGGGAAGTCGAATGATTATATCCGGCCTCAGCCGTCCTTCTTCTGTGGAAAATGACTGCTGGATAGTATACTCGCGGTCGCGTTCCAATCCAGACTTTTCCAGGATGCTCTCAAGAATAAATTCCCCCCACGCGCCCTGGGTTTTTGAATCGCCCTTCAATGCTCTCGTTAAATTCTCCGCTTCCTTTGTCATTTGCAGGTTTAGTCGCTGGAGATTTTCGAGTTGTTCACGCAAAGCCGAATTCCTTGTAATGTTATCGCGGTGTGTGTCTTCAACCTTCTTCTCAAAGTCATGTATTTTTTCTCCGAGAGGCTTTAACAGATCCAATAGGTTCGTTCTGTTTTGGTCTGTAAACTTCCTGGTCTTTTCTTCAAAAATTTCGTTAGCAAGATTCTTAAACTGCAACGCAAATTTTTCATTCAGATTTTCCAGCTCTTTTTTCTGATCCTGCAACTTTTCCTGAATGTTTCGGTAATCTGCCTCGACAGACGCAAGGTTGTTGTTCGCTTCCAACACTTTGCTCCGTTCAAATTCAATTTCTCTTTTCATCTCCGAAGTCGCTGCTTCGAGTGTCTTGTTCTTCTCCCGTTCAATTGCCAGCGCCGAAATCAGGTCTTGAGTTTTGGACAGAGAATAAAAGCGCGCCCAAAACCATACAGCTCCTCCGCCCAAAATCATTCCAAGAACTGCGATAAGAATTTCCATTGGCGTAAAGTTATGCATTTCCGACGCAACACAATTACAGTGGAAATTGAAAGAGTTAATTCTAAATTCCTCACTAAATTTGTATTACTTGTACATCAAGGTCTTGATTTGATATGTTCGGTACGGTAATATCTGCACAGGAAGCTATAGCGCTTGAAGAGCGATATGGCGCACATAATTATCATCCTCTCCCAGTTGTTCTGAGCAAAGGCGAGGGCGTGTTCCTTTGGGATGTTGACGGAAAACGCTATTACGATTTTCTTTCCGCATACAGCGCTGTGAACCAAGGTCACTGCCATCCAAGGATTGTGAATGCGCTGGTGGAGCAGGCAAAGCAACTAACGTTAACTTCCCGGGCATTCTATAATGATAAATTAGGTGTTGCTGAGAAATACGTTTGTGAATACTTCGGGTATGACAAGGCACTCTTCATGAACAGTGGTGCCGAAGCAAACGAAACTGCAATTAAGCTCGCGCGCAAGTGGGGCTATACGCGGAAAGGTATTCCAACTGACCAGGCAGTTATCGTTGCTGTAAATCAAAATTTTCACGGTCGTACAACAACAATTATTTCGGCGTCAACGGAAAGTACTGCGCGCTCTGGGTTTGGGCCATTTATGCCTGGCTTTGAAGTGTTGGAATATGACAATATTGAAGTGCTTGAAAAAGCATTAGCTAATCCGAATGTATGTGCTCTTTGGATCGAACCGATTCAAGGTGAAGCCGGAGTTTATGTTCCCTCTGACGGTTATCTGAAAGCTGCAGAAACAATTTGCCGCAAGAACAATGTGTTGCTTATGTTGGATGAAATTCAAACGGGGATTGCGCGTACGGGAAAGAATTTGGCCTCTGACTATGAAAATGTAAGAGCTGACGTCCTCATTCTCGGCAAAGCATTGTCTGGAGGTGTGTTTCCGATTTCACTGGTTTTAGCTGACGACCAAATTATGCTCGTCATTAAGCCCGGCGAACACGGGTCAACTTTTGGTGGAAATCCTCTCGCTGCTGTGGTTTGCGTGGAGGCGCTTCAAGTAGTGAAGGACGAAAGTCTTGCAGAAAATGCTTACAGCCTGGGATTAGTATTTCGAGCCAGAATGGAAGCGCTAATGAAAAAGACAAAGCTGGTTTCTGGTGTGCGTGGAAAAGGATTGTTAAATGCAATTGTTATCAATGACAGTCCCGAAAGTGACACTGCCTGGAATCTGTGCGTCGATATGGCTGAAAATGGCTTACTAGCTAAACCTACGCATGGCAACATTATTCGCCTGGCGCCACCGTTGGTTATCACAGAAGATCAAATACACGAATGCTGCGACATCATTGAAGGCAGCATACTCAAATTTTCAAAATGATCAGGCGCTTGCTGCTTGTGAACTCCTGAGTATTCCAAGATTCTCAAGATCTATCCGAAGTTGGTCGGGTGACTTAAAATGGATTGTGGTTAGTCCTACTGCATTTCCAGCATCGATGTTCTTGATGTTATCATCTATGAAAAGCGATGTCTTTGGGTCAACGTTATAGCGATCGAAAAGGATCTGGTAGAATTCAGGATGTGGTTTCCTGATCTTTTCCACGCCAGATACTACGATGCCTTCGAACCAATGGAGGAACTCAAAAGTGTCGAGTGCCCATGGGAAAGTTTCGGCTGACCAATTTGTGAGAGCGTAAAGCCTGTATTGATTTGATTCCTTGATTGTCTTCAAGATTTCCACCGTCTCATGTACCGGTCCCGAAATAGTCTCCTGCCAACGGTCATACCATGCGCGAACCGGCAGTTCCCATTCAGGATGTTTGGCAATCAGCTCGTTCGTTGCTTCTTCGAATGATCGTCCTGCATCCTGGTGATCATTCCATTCACTGGTACAAATGTTTTCTAAAAACCATGTAATCTCTTCTTCAGTTTTGAAAATCTTGCGGTAGAGATGCCGTGGATTCCAATCGATCAGCACGGCTCCAAGATCGAAGATAACTGTGTCAATATTCTTATTCATGCTTGTAATACGCGGATTTGATTAATGCGGGCGATGTTCAGGTAAAAAAATTTTATAAATACATTATATTCCTAAAGTGTTCAGTATCCTCGTTGAGACCTGTTCAGGTGTAATCCACGCAAGACAGGCAAAATCTCCTCTCAAACATTTTTCACGACCATAAACAGAACACGGCCGACAAGTTAATTCGTTCCGACTAATCTGAATAATACTTTCTTCATCCCTTCCATACGGACCAAACCCAACATCAGTATGCGTTCCACCCCAAATTGAAAGCAGAGGCGTACCCATTAGCGCTGCTAAATGCATGTTCGACGAATCTACACATAACATTAAGTCGAGCATTTCCATTAATGCCAATTCCTGCTTTAGCTTTAGCTGTCCGGCAACCACGACAGTCTCCTTCGGGAATTTCTCTTTAAGGGTTGAAAAAAATTTCGTTTCCGTTTCACCCCCGCCAAACAGGAAAAACTTAAAAGTAGATTTTTCGATCATTCGACTGATCAAGTCTTCATAATTATTCAATGGCCAGATCTTCGAAGTGTGTTTGGCAAACGGAGCTACACCGATCCATTTCTCTTTTTTTTCAATTCCATTTTGATCTAGCCATGTCGTTAATTCCGATTTTGTATTTTCCTTAATCTCAAAATAAGGTCCAGGAAGAACGTCGAAGGGAAATCCGGCCTTCTCGAAGCCGAGCCTGTACCGCTCAACGGTATGGATAAGCGGAGTGTGCGACTTGTTTTCTGGTCTTGTGATGGACTGTTTTTCCTTCCGTCCCTTGTCGAACGTTACAACCTTGCCCGCGAATACCTTGAACAAATTTCTTAGCATGATGGTACGAATATGATCGTGCATATCGAGTACCACATCATAACTCGCTTTCTTAAGAAGTTTCTTGAAAAGATCCCGCATTCCAAAAATACCGTTGTAGGTATGATCAACATCGGCTGGAAATGGAATCACTCTATCAATATCAGTAAAGAATGAAGCAAATTTTGGTCGCGTTACTACCGTGACTTCAACATCGGGATAGGAAGCTACAAACGAACGAATTACAGGAACCAGCAGTACAACATCCCCCATTGCTGAAAACCTGAATACTAATACTTTGGTTAGCGCCACGTTTGAAATTTGAAATCTATTGGAAAACCTGTAATCGGCATTTGCTGTGGTCGTTCACGATTTGACGGAAGATTGATACAACGTTGGATTGAGGGATGGATCATTGTACATTTTCATTTGCCGGTAAACTTTGAACCTTCTCCTACCCTGCGCAATGTCCTCGACAAGTTCGTCAAACGCAGTTTGCATGTCCGATTTTTGTTCCATTAGAATTGCCAGCTTTGCATTTGTGCTTTTGATATGATCGGCAGAAGCATCCTTTCGCTCGGTTTGCTCCTTCATATGATAAATCTTGAGCATTAAGATACTCATCCTGTCAAGAAGCCATGCAGGTGTTTCAGAATTTATTCGTGTTCCATGCGATGATTTTACATTCTTAAATTGATCCAGGAAGAAGTCGTCAAGTTTTTCAACCATATCGGTCCGTTCCTGATTGGATTTGTCAATGCGGCGTTTTATCGCCAGCGCCTCAACAGGATCAATTGTAGGTGATCTTATAATGTCTTCCAGGTGCCACTGAACCGTATCGATCCAATTCTTCCCATACAGTAATCCGTTGAAACTGTCTGCAGGATATGGGTTGTTGACCGGAGCATCTACGTTATCATGGACATGATAGTCGTTTATGCTCTGATTAAAAATGGTATAGCAATCGCTCGCCTGAAGCATTGGAAGAAAGTTTGACGCAATTTAACCTTAAAATGCAATGTCGGACAGTAAAACCTGCATTGACACAGCTATCCCGGTTTAGTGTCCGTGAAAAATGTTTTTTTCGCCATAGGGGTAAATCTTTTGACAATTGTCTTAACCTCAACGCCGCAAAGACGTAAATTTCGCTGTTCATGGAAGCAAAAACAGTGGATTTATCGTCGATTCAGCTCTTAAACACGCTGCGTGCGGGCGATATAACTGCTTTTGAAATGATCTTTAAAACCTATTACCAGCCTTTGTGCAATTATGCCTATAGCTTTGTGCAGGACCGGGAAGAGGCGGAGGAGATAGTTCAATCCACTTTCCTTTCGGTTTGGGAAAAAAGGGAAGATCTCGCCATTCACACCGGTGTCAAGCCATACCTCTATGCGATGGTGCGCAATGCATCATTAAACCTCCTTAAACACCAAAAGATTAAGCAACAACATGCAACCACTGAGCTAGCTGTTGCAGAAAAGAGTGTGGAATCCGTAACGAGAACGGTTATGGCATCGGAGCTGGAAGACCGCATTTCCAATGCATTGAATAAACTTCCCGAGCAGTGCCGATTGGTGTTTAAATTAAGCCGCTTTGAAGAATTGAAATATGCTGAAATAGCAGAGCATCTTAATATTTCAATAAAAACGGTCGAGAACCAGATGGGTAAGGCACTAAAGATAATGCGGGAGCAATTGAAGGATTACCTCCCTTTGTTGATTGTTTTAATGAGCAGATTGATTGAATGACCCGTGAGATACGACACTGAACATATCGACGATTTAATTGGGAAATACCTGGCCGGTGAAGCGGAACGGGAGGAGATTGATTTTGTGGAATTATGGGCAAACGAGAATTCCGATAACAGAAAATACCTCGACCATTGCAGGCTGATTTTTGATAAGACTTTACAAGTCAAGGAGCTTCAGGAATTTGACACTGACGCAGCGTGGGCTAAGGTTAAATCAAAACTAGGTGACTCACAAATTCGTACCCTTGGCTCTGCCGATAAAAAGCCTATTCGAAATTATCATTGGATGATTGCTGCCAGCGTACTGTTTATGCTGGGGATTGGTTTTTTTGCGTACAAGATGATGACTCCATCGTCGTCGCAGCCCATGCAGCTAGTAGCCGAAGCAGAAACAAAAGCCGATACCCTACCGGACGGCAGCGACGTATTTTTGAACAAAGGAACTGAGCTTACGTACACATACGACAAGAAAGAGCGTAATCACCGGGTAAATCTTCAAGGTGAAGCTTATTTCAGAATCGAGCACCAAGAGGAAAAGAATTTCATTGTCGACGTTTCGGGAGTCTACATCAAGGATATTGGAACAGCATTCAATGTTAAAGCATACGCCAATTCCAGCACGATAGAAGTTTATGTGGAGGAGGGTAGTGTAATGTTTTACACTGACACTGATTCAGGTATCTATCTTTCTGCCAATGGAAAGGGAATTTTCGACAAGACAACAAAGACATTCAACATTGAAAAAGCTGAAGAAAACGTTCTTTCGTATAAAACAAGATCTTTCACATTCAATGAAACAGATTTGCATTCGGTAGTACTTGCCCTCAATCATGTGTACGATAAGAAAATTGTTATCGGCAGCAATTTGTATAATTGTCACCTAACGGTTTCTTTCAATAATGAAGACATCGACGAGATTGCCGCTATCATTGCGGAAACTCTTGGGTTGACCAGCACTGCAACTTCGAATGAAATAAGGTTAGAAGGTCCCGGTTGTGGAAATTAGTTGTCACCGGATACTGTATGCAATAGTCACGGTAGTTTTCACACTGAATACTGCGAGTTCAAGATCGTTTGAGGAAGACGACCCTGTACCCATTCTAGAACGAATCGTTAGTCTCAACTTTCAGCAAGAGCGGCTGGAGAATGTCTTAAGAAAAATCTCCAGCGAAGGACGCTTTACATTTTCATACAATTCTGACATTATTGATAGTGAACGAAGCATCAGTCAGAATTTCAGAAACAAAACCGTTCGGGAAGTTCTGGATGAAATTTTTGCGGGATCAATCCAATATAAGGCACGCGGGAAATATATAATTCTTACCCGGTCTCCGGATCGCGAAGAAAAAGATCAGCGCATCTCGGGTTATGTGGTTGACGAATCAACGGGAAAGCGACTGCAAAATGTCAGTGTTTATGATCCAGTTTCCCTTTCTTCCGCAGTAACCGATTCCTATGGATATTTTCAATTGGATGTGGATCAACCAACGGGAGAGGAGGTAAAGCTTGCTATCAGAAAACTGAACTATACCGACACCGTTGTAGCTGTTGCTGGCGGAAGGGGTCGTCTTCTAAATATCGCAATTCGCGAACCTGCAGACAAGGTTAACATCTTCGCAGATAGTGTAAGGGAAAAATTAAAACGATTCTGGAAGAATAAAGTCACTCCTCAGAAAATCAACATGCAAAACATCAGGGATACCCTTCACAGAAAATTTCAATTTTCGGTAGTCCCCTTTGTAGGGACGAATCATAAGTTGAGTGGCAATGTGATAAATGATTACTCCGTCAATCTGATTGGGGGTTATGCATTAGGCGTGAAGAAGTTTGAGATTGGTGGCATGTTCAATATTATTCGCGGGGATATGGACGGCGCGCAATTCGCAGGGATTTTTAACTCAGTAGGAGGGAAAATGAACAGGATGCAAATGGCCGGCATTTTTAATATGAACCGCGATTCAGTTAAAGGGTATCAGTTCGCAGGTGGTATCAATCTCAACGGAAATTCATCTAACAAATTTGCGATGGCCGGACTCCTCAATCTGACCTATCGCGATTCGAGGGGAGTACATCTCGCAGGTCTAGGGAATGGTACCATTGGTATGCAACAAGGTCCGCATGTCGCGGGACTCTTCAATTTCTCGACGCAGCATACTGGTCCTGCCCAGGTTTCAGGACTTATGAATTTTACAGCAGGCACCATGACAGGAGCTCAGGTTTCTGGGCTGCTGAATTTCGCGCTTAAGGATGTAAAGGGAGCGCAGGTAACTGGTCTTGTTAACATTGCTCCTGGAAATTTGAGGGGTGCCCAGGTTTCTGGAATTTTGAATTATGCTACGCGGGTACAAGGAGCACAAGTTGGTCTTTTGAACATTAGCGATAGCATCAGGGGAGTTCCATTCGGTTTCCTTAGCTTTTCAATGAAAGGCTATCACAAGATCGAAGTATCGGCAGATGAAATATTTTATACGAATGTCGCGCTGCGAACGGGCGTACGACAGTTTTACAACATACTGACCGTTGGTGCGAAACCGGATTCATTTGAAGATGAAGAAACTTACTGGACCTTCGGATACGGAATTGGAACTGCGCCCAGACTTTCACGAACGCTTAGCCTTAACGTTGATCTAATTTCTAACCAGGTAGTTTATGGTGGCTCTATAGATGCAATTAACCTGATCAATAAGCTTTACCTCGGACTTGAATTTCAGGCGATGAAATATATAGGATTGGCGTTTGGAGTAACGTTGAACGGACATGTGACCGACTCAACTTACGATAAATACAAACCGTTGTTTACAGATTACAACCCGCATATCATATCCGATCGAACATACAGTAACGATCTTAATATGAAGATGTGGTTGGGTGCAAAAGTCGGCGTTAGATTTTTGTGAGCTACCTGCTAACCTGCAGAGTTGGTCTTTTTCCCAATTGCTTTAGCAACTTGCCGTGGCCGATCAAAGCATCAATAAAGCGGCGTTCGGACTTGTATGGCAAATTAAATTCTTCGGCTGTCGCTTTTACGATAGAAGAGATTTTTTTGTAATGCACGTGACAGACATTCGGGAACAAATGATGCTCTACCTGAAAATTCAAACCTCCCACATACCATGAGAACAAAGTGCTATTGTTCGCGAAATTGGTGGTCGTATATAATTGATGGATAGCCCAACTGTTATCCATTTTGCCACTTTCATCCGGAAGAGGAAACTCAGTGCCATCTATAACATGCGCTGGTTGAAATATTACCGCTAGTATGAAGCCGGCTACATAATGCATGGCAAGAAATCCGATCAACCACTGCCACCATGTAATCGACAATACCATCATCGGTATGATGAGGATATAAACGAGGTAAAATAACTTGGTGGCTATCAGAATTGCCCACTCTGTACGGATATCTGCTTTTTGTTTTTTTACGAGACCATCCTTATGATAGCGCGTTAGCCTGACAAAGTCCTTGGTTATAACCCACACTAACGTCATTAGTCCGTAAACGAACCAGGCATATATATGTTGAAAGCGATGGAACGATTTCCACTCACTGTGTGGTGTCATCCTCAGAATGCCACGCGGACTTATATCTTCATCGACATCATGAATGTTCGTATAAGTATGGTGGAGGACATTGTGCTGTACCTTCCAGTTGAAAGCGCCAGCGCCCATTACATTTAGCGAATAACCTATGGCGTTGTTGATCCAGCTTTTGTTTGAATACGATCCGTGATTTGCATCATGCATCACAGCCAAACCTATGCCTGCGATCCCTGCGCCCATGAGGAGACACAAACCCAGCATCAGCCAATTGTTGGTTACAGTTTGGGTTATCATCAAAAAGTATGGAACCGAGTAAAGTGCAAACATGCAAATGGTCTTGATTTTCATTTGCGTATTGGCATATCGACTAATCTTGTTGGTCTTGAAATATTCGCTAACGCGCTGGTTAAGCGTAGTGAAAAAATCTGCACGTTCTGGGGAGAACTTTATGACGTTAGCATGCTTCATCAATAATAGGTTAAGGTAAACTGAACGCAGAAAAAAACGCGGCAGGGTAATTAACTGATCAATAGAAATTTAAAGGTAGAAAGAATAAGACAATTAACGAGTGTTAGCCTTCTACAAATAAATACTGCCAATGATATGCCAATTCCAATGCAAAGGTAACGAGGTAGCTATGAAAAGATTGCTCCAAAATTGTCTTTAATATTACAGGCTAAGGTTTGGATGATTTTATGGCAATTCAGCAATGATTGTCCGTCCTCCTTTGGTAATGTCGCCGATAGAAACGCTGATCTTTGCATCTAACGGGAGGAATACATCAACTCGGGATCCAAATTTGATAAAACCAAATTCCTGTCCTTGTTCAAAAGGTTGCCCAACTTTCACATAAGTTTTTATCCGACGCGCCAACGCTCCGGCAATCTGGCGAAACAAAATTTCTACACCTGATTCCATCTTTACTACTACAGTTGAACGCTCGTTCTCTAAACTAGACTTTGGATGCCATGCTACGAGATATTTTCCGGGATGGTATTTGAAGAAACTCACGACACCTCGCACCGGCATTCGATTCACGTGTACATTCACCGGTGACATGAAAATTGAAATTTGTTTTCGCCTGCTTTTCAAGTATTCAGTTTCCTCTGTCTCCTCAATCACAACGACCTTGCCATCCGCGGGAGCGAGTACATGCTTATCATTTTCGGTAATAGCAAAAACAGGATTTCGAAAGAACTGGAGAAATAAAAGGTAAAAAACAACACTCGCGAAGATTACACTGTTTTGCACCCAAACATTCTGAGGGAAGAAATAAAGAACTGCCCAATTCAAAGCGAAAAGAACTATTAGCAATACAAAAAGTAGTACACGGCCCTCTTTATGGATCGTCATATTTGAAAAAATTTTTCGTTAAGATGTGATTATAAAATCAACACCGCAAGGCTACGAAAAGTTAATGATTAGTGAATTACCAGTCGCAAGAATCAATATCCTCCCCGGTACTTATAAGTTTTAGCAACCTTGTCGATGGCTACCATATAAGCGGCAATCCGCAGCGGCACCTGATATTGCTGTGCTATCTTGTACACATTGATAAACGCGTCTTTCATAATACGATCTGACCGACGATTTACGCGATCGGCAGTCCATTTATAACCGAGCCTGTTTTGCACCCATTCGAAGTAAGAAACTGTTACGCCGCCGGCATTCGCCAGGATATCGGGTACCACTACAATACCTTTCTCATGGATGATGTTATCGGCCTTCGATGAAGTTGGACCATTTGCGCCCTCAACGATTAATTTCGCCTGAATTTTAGCCGCATTGGTATGCGTGATCACATCTTCAGTTGCGGCTGGTACCAATAGGTCTACCGGTAGCGTAAGCAAAGTTTCATTTGTTATTTTTTCACCGCCAGTGAATCCTTCAAGCGTACCCTTGTTCGCCTCCCTGTACTTGATAACACTCGCTATGTCAATACCTTTTTCATTGTAGTAAGCGCCTGACAGGTCGCTAACCGCCTGGATGATCAATCCTCTTTCCTGAAGAAGGTTTGCAGCCCAGGAGCCGACATTGCCAAATCCCTGCACGGCGCAAGTAGCTTTGTATGGATTGATCTTCATCTTTTCGATGGCTGCCATCGCAGATACCATCACGCCGCGGCCGGTGGCTTCAGTTCTGCCGAGCGAGCCACCCATAACCAGTGGTTTCCCGGTAACAACTGCATGAGTTGTCATTCCCTGTACCCTTGAGAACTGGTCCATCAACCAGGCCATTTCCCGGGGACCGGTTCCCATATCTGGTGCAGGAATATCTCGATCCGGTCCAAAAACATCGGCCATAGCCTGCGTATAAGCGCGCATCAACCGCTCAATCTCTCCCGTTGACATCTCTCTAGGATTGCACGTCACACCTCCCTTTGCACCTCCATATGGAATATCTACGACGGCGCATTTCCAGGTCATCCATGCCGCGAGCGCCTTAACTTCATCGAGATTAACATGAGGGTCGAAGCGAATACCACCCTTCGACGGTCCAAGAATCGTTGAATGAATTACGCGATATCCCTCAAATACCCTAATGCTCCCATCGTCCATGGTCACAGGCAACGAGACAATTACCTGTCGCGCAGGATTTTTTAAGACGTTATAAATTTCTTCTTCCAAACCCAGAATTTGAGAGGCCTTATGAAAGCGGGTCATCATTGCCTCAAATGGGTTTTCCTTATCCTTAAGGGGTGCGGGTTCTATGTATGCCATACCTGGTATGAGATTGGGGTCAAGTCAAAAAATGTTGATCGAAAACGGTTGCAAAGATAAAAAATAAGGCCATTGCTTTCCCTTTTCAATTTAAAACCATTTTAGAACTAATTATTTAAAAAGACAATTTGGGACAAACCGCGTTCTGACAAATTTCCTTGTGATACTTACTGTTTGGACCATTACGACTTCTTTAGCAATTCGTCAACGGAAAGCTTCCCGGCTCCGTGGAAAAGGAAAAATATTGATCCAAACAACATCATGAGCGCCTGGAAAGAGTCGAAGAATGTGGTACCCAAGTGCACCATTAGAAGAGCAACCGTAAAGTTGAAGATCATTACAATTGCAGCCGGCCGCACGAATAGACCAACGATGTACAGAGCGCCACATATGAATTGCGCATAAACTGACATTACCGCCGACGCGAGTGGAAAAACAAATCCATGCTGTTCAAGAAAAACTTTGAATTCCAGCATTTGCTCCCAGCTAAGTACATTGTCCTGGGTGCCATCGATTAGCCTCCAGCCGATGATGAGTCTGAGAAAAAATGCGCCATAGTCTTTCCTGCTATCAAAGAACTGGTTGAGCCGGGCAAACAGCGATGTACCCATTTTTTATAACGTTTAGAAAATCTCGAGATAAGCAACGATAAATGGCGCCGAAATATAAAGTCCGTCGAACCGGTCCAGAAACCCTCCATGGCCTGGAAGACTTGTTCCCGAATCTTTAATTTCTATGCTCCTTTTCAACAATGATTCAACCAAATCTCCAAAGGTGCCGCCGATGATGACTATTACTCCGATGACAAGCCACTGTTCAATCGAAAGAGAATGAAAGAATTGCGATAGTCCGAAGGCAAAGATCATCGCGAGTAAGGCTCCGCCAAAAAAGCCTTCCCATGATTTTTTTGGAGAGATCCGCTCGAAAAGCTTTCGCTTTCCAAGAAATGTCCCGGCGAAGTAAGCCCCCGTATCACTTGCCCATAGAATGAGCAATAACCCAAGGATGATTTCAAAATTGTAAGAGCCTTCATCAAATACTGCAACGTTGGTCAACGCGAATGGAACAGCTACATAGAAAATGCCGAGGAGGTTGAATGCAATATTTGTGAATGGTTTTCTCTCGAATTTCTTGTATAGCTTTATCATGTAGACACATGAGACGATAGGGAAAATGAGAAAGTAGAATCGGTAGGAGATACTTCCGCGCTCAATAAAAAATGAAAGCAAAAAGATCAGCACACCACAGAACGTTCCAAAAGTTTTCTGCGGAACGTGTCCGTCAAGCCCTACCAATTTGTAAAATTCCAGAAGGCTGAATAAGCAAATAACAAAGAACACGGCGCAGTATAACCATTCGCTAACGCAGACCGCTGTTATTATGCCTGCGGCTCCCAGCACGCCAGTGATAATTCTCTGGGTGAGGTTATTATATTTTGATATTGAAGGTTTCACCAGGTCCTGAATTTGTCAAAAATCATTCATAAAATCGGCGGGATGATTTTTCCTTATTGCCTGATAATGTCGTCGGAAATAATACAATAGCCCTGCCGTTATCACAAGGTTCATCAGAACATAAGTTATCGGTGCCGATGTGCTGTCTTCGACATTTAGATCAGTCATTTTATTCTGATACAAATAGATCATCACCACACCAAATGCGTTGTTAAAAAAATGAGCGGCAATTGGGATAAGCAAATTGCCCGACCAGAAATACAAATACCCGAACAATGCGCCGAGCAACAGACGCGGAAGAAAACCATAAAATTGAAAGTGGATCGTACTGAATATTATGGCTGACAACCAGATGGCTACATGAATATTTCCTGAAGCCCTTAAAAATTCATTCTGAAAAAGTCCCCGGAAAACCACCTCTTCGCCTATCGCAGGGAGTACGGCAATAACGATAAGTCCAATGATAAGATCGCCTTGTCCTGCAAATGTGGTCATCACTTTAGTGAGGTTTGTTGCCTGGCTCTCAGCGTTCTTTGCCCATATTTCAAAGTCTTTGAGAAATTCGGGAAAGGTTACATTGGTGTTCCATTCCACCAATGGCGACATAGCGATTGTAAATGTTATTCCAATTCCAAAAACAAGAACAATTGCTGTGAACAGCTTTTCCTGAGGAGGAAAAAAGGGCGATAGTTTCTTTCGTTCCAACAATCTGACATGGAGAGCTGGTAGAATAATCAATCCCATTAAAGTTGCAATTGCCTGCGTGATGAGCAGTTGATTTCTTATTTCAGCGTGGCGACTGGAATCTTGTGTTGCCTCAATCAGGCTCATTAAACCGCCTTCGTATGTAAGAGAAGCTACGATAAGCCCAACGGCAGGGCCGAGGACGACAAATCCGATAAACACGTTCATCAAAATAGCTAGCAGTGAAAGCAACGGTTTGCGGTCGGATACGAGGTTGTCGCGTAACATTTGATTAAATCATGATTATCTTTGCGCCAAATATGGTGAAAATAGGGCATATAGACCTCGGTGATTTTCCGTTGTTACTGGCTCCAATGGAGGATGTTAGTGATCCGCCTTTTAGGGCAGTCTGCAAGGAAGGCGGTGCTGACCTGATGTACACGGAATTTATTTCATCCGAGGGTTTGATCCGGGATGCTGCTAAAAGCCGGCAAAAGCTGGATATTTTTGAGTATGAGCGTCCTATTGGGATTCAACTTTTTGGAGGTGATATCGAGAATATGGTTCAGTCGGCCGAAATCGCTACTGAAGTGAATCCCGACTTGATTGACATTAATTACGGGTGCCCGGTAAAAGCCGTAGCGTGTAAGGGAGCCGGAGCTGCACTGCTCCAGGATATCCCGAAGATGGTGAAGATGACTGAACAAATCGTAAAATGCACTAGCCTGCCCGTGACGGTAAAGACCCGGCTGGGATGGGATGACAAGACAAAAAATGTGGTAGAGGTTGCCGAGCGCCTGCAAGATATTGGGATCAAGGCATTGACTATTCACGGCCGCACGCGTGTCCAGATGTACAAGGGATCTGCAGATTGGACCCTTATCTCGCAGATAAAAGAAAATCCGCGGATGCACATCCCTATATTCGGAAATGGTGACATCGATTCTCCTGAAAAGGCGGTGGAATATAAAAATCGCTATGGCGTGGATGGAATTATGATCGGCAGGGCTGCTATTGGATACCCTTGGATTTTCAACGAGATAAAACATTTCATAAAAAGCGGACAGAAGCTAGCTCCTCCAACTATGGAAGAACGGGTTCGTGCTACAAAAAAACATGTGGAATTTTCCGTTCGCTGGAAGGGAGATCGATTGGGCATCTTTGAAATGCGCCGGCACTATTCAAATTACTTCAAAGGCATTCCCGATTTTAAGCCGTTCCGTACGCGGTTAGTTGAAGTGGATAACCTCGCCGATGTGATGAGCATCTTAGATGAAGTGGTGGCAACTTATTCCAAGTCTTTGTTGGTGGCATAGATCTTACCGCATAGCCGCAA
>JAEZBX010000185.1 GCA_023412765.1 Bacteroidota bacterium | reverse complement strand
GCTGTAGGCAAGCATTGGATCAAGAAAAATCAGCCAGGCACTTTTTTAAATATCGTAACAACTTACGCCTGGACAGGATCAGGATATGTAGTTCCATCTGCGTGTAGCAAAGCCGGTGTGCTTGCTTTGACCAGATCATTAGCCGTAGAATGGGCCAAATATAAAATAAGAAGCAACGCAATTGCACCCGGTCCTTTTCCGACGGAAGGCGCGTGGAGCAGACTGTTGCCAGGCGATCTTGCAAAAAAATTCGATCCCGCGGATCGCGTTCCTCTGAAACGTGTTGGAGAACATCAGGAACTAGCCAACCTTGCAGCGTACCTCATGTCGGATTTTTCAGCGTATGTTAACGGTGAAGTTATTACTATCGATGGTGGAGAATGGTTGCGCAACGGCGGAGAATTCAGTCATCTCGAACACGTTCCCGAAAATCTTTGGGACATGATGGAAAAAATGCGTGGCAAATAGTTACCTCTGATATTCATGAGATACTTATTTTTTTACCTCGCGCTCTTGTCTGCAGGTACGAGTATGGCACAAGAATACACGCGCTATGATGTGGTAAAACCAGAATCAAGAATGAACCTGGGGCTCGGTATTGGTCTGGACTATGGTGGTATCGGAGGACGTGTAACTTTTCTTCCACTGGAGAAACTTGCTGTCTTTGGAGGGATTGGATATGCCCTTGTTGATTTCGGTTATAACGTCGGTGCACAATTTCGATTCAGCCCCGACAAAACTGTTTGTCCAACTTTCGGTGTGATGTATGGATATAATGGAGTCATCAAGGTGAAAGGTGCTACCAGATATGATAAGGTGTATTACGGTCCGTCTGTCAGTGGCGGGATTGAAATACATTTTGGAGGGAGAGATAATTTCATGAATATTGAACTGGTTGTCCCTTTTCGTTCCAAAGAATTTAATGACGACTGGGAATACATTAAACAACAACCCAGTATTTCGACAGGATCCGATCCATTGCCCGTGGCAATTAGTATCGGCTATCACTTTGCATTTAAATAGAATTTCTAGTGAATCTTGAGTCATTGCTTAAGGCTAAATTAAACGAGCGGAAAGAAAATAATCTTTTCAGAGAGTTAAAAAAGCCGACGGGCCTTGTGGACTTTTGTTCGAACGATTACCTGGGCCTTGCACGATCGGAGGAATTGTATCAGCGGATTTTGCATCGATGCCAAAATGAAAACAGAAAACAGAACGGCGCAACGGGATCCCGGTTGTTGTCTGGGAACTCAATTCTCGTAGAGGAAGTAGAGCACAAGTTAGCTGATGTATTAGCAAGCGAAGCTGCACTCATTTTCAATTCAGGGTACTCGGCAAACCTTGCAGTCTTTTCATCTCTGCCCCAACGCAATGATACAATCTTGTACGATCAATTGGCCCATGCATCAATAAAAGATGGCGCACGGTTAAGTCTCGCTAAAAAATTCAGTTTCAGACACAACGACCTCAACGACCTTGAATCCAAGTTAAAGAGAGCTAGCGGAAATATCTATGTCGCAGTTGAGTCCGTGTACTCCATGGACGGCGACGAATGCCCGCTAAATGATCTTTTATTTTTGACTTCGCGGTACGGAGCATTTATTATTCTGGACGAAGCTCACAGCACCGGAGTTCGCGGAGCCAACGGCAGCGGTATTGCAACATCGCTACCAGGATTTACGGGTATCGCGGTAAGGCTTTACACCTTCGGCAAAGGTATGGGTGTGCATGGCGCATGCGTTGCTGGTTCAAAAACTCTTGTCGAATACATGATCAATTTTTCGCGGCCATTTATCTACACAACTGCACTACCACCACATAGCATTCTGGCAATCGATTGTGCCTTTGAGTATTTGAGAGAAAATATTCATCTCCAATCAAAGCTTGCCGAGAATGTAAACACCTTTTTGCAGGGAATAGGTGAACTGCCTAATCGGATAATGAGCAACAGCGCGATTCAAACCGTCATCATTTCAGGAAACAAGAATGTTAGAGAAGCTGCGTCAAACCTCCAGGCGCAAGGCTTTGATGTAAGGCCAATCGTTTCACCAACAGTTCCTGCCAGATCAGAACGATTGCGAATATGCATTCATGTCTACAATACGCCGGAAGAAATTCTTAAACTTACCAACGAATTAAAGAAACTGTAAATTATTGTCTGGCGTCTCCATCATTAAAAGGTATTGAATGAACTATTTCGTAACCGCGATCGGAACGGACTCAGGAAAAACTATTGTGTCAGCTATATTGTGCACGGCTCTTCGCGCTGATTATTGGAAACCTGTTCAGTCGGGGACACCACACGACTCTGATACGGTAAGATCTCTGGTTGGAAAGACTTCAAAAATTCATAAGGAACGATTTGTTTTCAAGACAGCAGCTTCGCCTCATGCAGCGGCTGCATTAGAAAATGTAACGATTCACCTCGAAGATTTTGTTGAGCCTGTGCATCAAGGTGACCTTGTGATTGAAGGAGCGGGGGGTTGTCTCGTTCCACTCAATAACGAAAGCTTTGTAATTGAACTTGCCTCCAAATTCAATGCTCGGGTTGTTTTGGTGTCCAATATTTATCTTGGAAGCATCAATCACACCCTGCTAACCTTTGAAGCGCTGTTGTCCAGAAAGGTTGACATAGCAGGAATAATATTCAACGGTCCACGGAATAGTGAAACCGAAGAAATAATTTTGCGACACACAAAGCTACCCTGCATTTTGCGTATAGATCAAGAGTTAGAAGTTGATTCGGTTATGATTGAAAAGTATTCCAAACGATTAATGCCCTTGGGAAATGGATGATTGGAGCGAATTGGATCGGAGCAATATCTGGCACCCTTTTACTTCACTAGCGACGAAGAGCGATCCTATTTTTATTGAAAAGGCTGAGGGAATCTATCTTCACACGAACGATGACCGAAAAATCATTGATGCTATATCGTCGTGGTGGGTAAATCTCCACGGGCATTCGCATCCGGAAATCGCAAAAGCAGTCGGTGAACAGGCGAGCGTTTTAGAGCACGTGATTTTTGCCGGTTTCACACACAAACCTGCAATCCAACTATCCAAAAATTTATTGAGCTTACTACCCAAGAATCAGAAAAAGATATTCTTTTCTGATAATGGGAGCACAGCGGTTGAAGTTGCTTTAAAGATGGCATTTCAATTTTGGCACAATACGGGTGTTGTTAAAAGGAAAAAAGTAGTTGCCATTCAAGGTGCTTATCACGGTGATACTTTCGGGTCCATGTCGGTGGGAGAAAGAGGGCCCTTTACCGAACCTTTTTCAAAATATTTGTTCGAAGTGGAATTTATTGAATTTCCAACAAGCGAAAATAAGGAATCAGTTATTGAGCAATTCAAAAAGCTGGTGACTGGAGGA
The DNA here is from genome assembly GCA_023412765.1 of Bacteroidota bacterium. Classification (GTDB taxonomy): domain Bacteria; phylum Bacteroidota; class Bacteroidia; order Cytophagales; family Cyclobacteriaceae; genus Chryseolinea. The sequence goes on along the minus strand of JAEZBX010000185.1, from coordinate 3,615 downwards.
GAAGTAGGTGCATTTATTTATGAACCCTTAGTGCAGGCAGCCGGTGGCATGCGAATGTATGATCCTGAAATCCTGGATGCACTTCTCGCACTCGCGCATACCCATGACGTTGTATGCATCGCTGATGAAGTATTCACCGGATTTGGCCGCACTGGAAAAATGTTTGCATCAGATTATCTCAAAAACTCCCCCGATATCATTGCATTATCCAAGGGGTTGACTGGCGGGACAATGGCACTTGGTGTAACTAGTTGTAACGACAGGATTGTCGACGCATTCTTTTCGAATGATACATATAAAACATTTTTTCACGGTCATTCATTTACAGCAAACCCAATCGCTTGTGCGGCTGCAAATGCCAGTTTCAAATTGCTTACGGACTCGAGTTGTAATGAACGTTTACTAAGAATAAGCCAGTTGCAACACGCCTTCTGCACAAAACTTTCATCGAAGTTTCCCCAGCATTCCGTTCGATGCCTTGGGACTATTCTCGCTGTTGAGTTAAGAACTGGAGAGAACACGTCATACTTCAACAACATTCGAGATCGAATTGCTACCTACTTTTTGGAAAGGAATATATTACTAAGGCCGTTAGGCAACGTTATCTACGTCTTACCTCCTTATGTAATAAAAGATCACGAACTGTCAGAAGTGCACAAACACATCGAGAGTTTTCTCGACGAGATTGACACCTGATAGTCGACTTATCATGAACGTTAGCGTGCTTATTCCCCGGCAGCCAATGTTTGCAGAGTCAGCGAATTCTCGAAAATCGTGTAGACCATCGCTTTGTCGAGATCCAAGGGTCGCAGTGCAATTGCATAGCTCTCAAAAGGAAGGATGGTTACGAGCTTACCCTGGCCGTTGTAGACAAATGACAAGTCCTGATTATTATCTGTGATGGTGATATAAACCCTACCCGAGCCAAAATCAGTGTATTGAGTCTCCGTTGGACGACCAATGAAATCACTAACGATTACCTGGTTAAGCTTATCGTCAAACAGCGTATATTGTTTTGCCTCCTGACGGAGTATCATATAGGATTTGAAGTCTTTTTCAGGTATAAGACTGAATTGCGCATTGACTGTATTTTTCACAAGAGGCTCCCTGCTCCTGACCTTTCCATCAAGATTGAATTTGATTCTGAATCCATCGCGAGAAACCAATACAAAAGACGTATTCTCACGTGTCGATCCCGTTTCCAGGTAATAATCACCTGCTGGTCTTGCATCCAGATCAAGAGGGAAATTCTTTTGAACTTCTCCCCGTCGGTTCATTAAGAATGCTTTTCCATCATCTGTGATGGCCATGATATAATCTTTCCCGCGTATGCGATAATGTCTGGGTGGGGCAAATAAGCTACTTTCGATATTTTTTGGTTGCCAGCCTTCCAGATTCGTTCCGTCTTTGTCGTACATCCAGATTTTGCCGGACCTACCCGCAACGAAAAACCGGTATTTCTTGCTATGGTCGTAATCAACAAGGCTTACGAATTCAATTTCCTGCTCTGGAATCCGAATTGGATAGGGTTTCACATAATTTCCCAACCGATCCACAACGTGGAGTAGGCCAGGCGTTGTAAAGAAGTATTGAAGTTTACCATTGTTGTAATAGTCGATTTGAATAACTTCGCTAGTGATCAGACCTTCTGCCTGTATTTTCCAAAGTGTTTTTCCCTGTGGAGAAACCAGGCTTATTGTATAAGCGGAATCCTGAACAAGTGTTTCAAAAGTTCGGTCCACGTGATTTCGGACAACAGCAAGATTCGCCAACTTATTGGAAAAGTTTGTGATCAACTTTTCGTTAGCAGCTATTGGAGCCTTTCTTTCGACGGCAGCTGATTTATAAGCCCACGATATGTTAGTGTAATAACTGTCGTTCAAATGGCTGAATTGAACCGCACCCATTCCGAGGGATCTCACCAATGATCGGTTTTCCTGGACAAACTTTTTCCATCGAGGTCGCAACGATTTTTCAAGACTATTCCAAATTCTCGGCGTATTGAGGAAGAGGCTCACGTTAGATTCCAGTAGAGTAGTTTCCAGGTACTGATTCTGCGCAACAGACTTTCCCCAGGTCTCCTCTCGATCGATGTCATCGAGGTATCTTTTTAATCCATCGAGATCCTCACCGATAAAAAATGTATTGCCGAAGCGGGTGTAGTAACTGGTATTGAATCCTGAAACCAGTGGATAAAAAAGTTTTTCAGGAAAGCGGTGTAGTGGCAATTCCCGTATTTCGTAGTCAGAATATTTTTCATAAAACACTGTATCCATACTAACCTTTTCCGACAGGGCATTAAAAGTTTCGTGCCATGTATCCACACCGTTGGCAGAGTTGATAATCAGCGTTTGTGACATGCGGCCGCCTCTCGCCTCTAACGTTACTACGCCAACTTCGCCAGATAGGGTAGATACCATTTTTTGAAGATCTACCGATAACGACTTGGATATTTGTGCGAGGGTGTCAATAATTGCGCGATTATCCTTTGTTACAGAGACTAAGTCTTTTTGAAATGCAGCACCATTGCTGATGCCATAGGTCGCTACCATCAAGGCGCGATTGGAAACAAATTGCCTGATGCCGAACGGTACGGGCACTTGATTTTTAAATGCGGAAAGAATGTAGTTCGTATGTGTGATACTATCAACGCAAAAACCATTTAGCACAAAATTCTGATCGTTGCTGATCTTGACATCCAGCAAGGCAGATTGTCCAAAGTTTTGAATTAATGGTGAGGGAGATTCATTGATGAACAAAGAAAACCATTCTGCGAAATTCCGTAGGCTCAAATAAACATTGCCACCATCATTTTTTACGCGAGGCAATTGAAAGACATTTCCCAACCGTTCCCTGTATGACGTCGCGTTTGCGTTATGCATCCTGATAACATCTTCAATAAGAATCGGCGTGAAGGTGCTAACCCAAACATTTCCGATGTTGATCCATGAGAAGGTCCGCTGTTTTTGTGACAGCTCAAAGATCTGAACTCCGTTGTATTCCCGTTGAGAAAATCTTACGCCGTTTATGCTGCGAAGTTTCTCTAAGGTGCTATTGAACTGATGTTCGAGGGTTGGGTTGGCTGGCGAATAAAAGATAAAGTCAAAGTTGTCATTTCGTGTTACGTGCAAGGAGATGAGCGTGCCTGCTCCAACCTGGTTTAATACGAAGTCTGTAATCTTTTGTAGTGAATCCTGTTCGGAAGAAAATGCAGCTTCGCTGATGATGTTGACGATGCTGGAAGATTTAAGTTGTTCGCGGCAGGATTCGCAGTCGCCTGATTCATAAACCAAAATGGTTTCGGCAGGAACCAGGTCCCACGGTCCGATTTTTTTTTCTTTCAGAAGATGCTCGTATAAGAAATATCCGCCAACAATTAATACGACAATTCCAAGGGTTATGAATAAGGGAAGTTTTTTCACCGATACCTTTACAGAAGATTAAAAGGGTGAAGATAAGGGTATGGAATGTAGTTGACAAGGAGCTGACAGCTATCAGCTGACAGCTTGGGGGTGCGGCAAAGCATAAGGCAGAAAGCAGAACGCCAGGGTAACGGAACTTTAAGGATTGAGTGTTGAAGGGTGGTGAGTTCTCGGTCGCTGGTGAGGTATAAGA
>JAEZBX010000111.1 GCA_023412765.1 Bacteroidota bacterium | reverse complement strand
GAGTACTACTAACTCCCCTAGACTGGGGACTGGGCCACGCAACCCGGTGTATTCCGATCATCCGGGAGCTGCTTGGCCGGGGGTGTACGGTATTCGTCGCGGGGAATGGTGACTCACTTCTCCTGTTGAAAAAGGAGTTTCCTTTGCTTTCATATTTCGATCTTCCCGCGTACGATCCTGTGTATCCGTCGGGTGGGAGCATGGCAATCAAAATGGCTTTTCAAGTTCCAAAATTCTTAACAGCAATCAGGAATGAGCACCGCACAATTGATTCTCTTATTCAAACAAAAAAAATTGATCTTATAATTTCTGATAATCGTTATGGATGCTGGTCATCGCGAGTACCCAGCGTCTTTATTACACATCAGTTGAATATTCAGATACCTCGATCTTATGAGTGGCTGTCCAGACATGTCAATGCATTGCATACAAAGTTGATTAACAAATTTCCAACCTGTTGGATACCCGATTTTCCTCAAGATCATGACAGTCTAACCGGAGAACTGTCAAAGCCTGATAAATCCTTGACCAGTCGGATTGTACACATCGGACCTCTCTCGAAATTTGATCGTGTGACCGGCACGACAACTGACTATGATGTAGTTTGCATTCTTTCCGGTCCCGAACCCCAACGCACCATCTTAGAAGAAAAAGTTATGATTCAACTTGAAGGATCTGGCCTGCGATATCTGGTTGTTCGTGGTTCCTATTCAAAAGAAGGCGAAGCTCTTCCAAATACAGTAAGCTTCTTGAACAGTAACGGCCTGCAGGATGTTATTTCAAGATCATCTTTTGTGATAGCACGCAGCGGTTACAGCACTATTATGGATCTGGTGGCAATGCGTAAGAAAGCTATTGTAATTCCAACGCCGGGACAGACTGAGCAGGAATATTTGGCCAAGCGATGGAGTGAAAAAGGCGTTCTGTTATCAATGACTCAAGATGATTTCAATCTGAAAAAGGCGATGGATCAAGCGGCCAAATATTCAGGATTTGAAAATGTTCCCCAAGATTACACTGAATTGCTAAGAAATGAACTTGACCACGCTTTAACCATTCCGACATTGCCACCAATAAATTCAAAATGAAAAACTTCTTTAAGAGCTTTATCTACGCATTAAAGGGTCTCTGGGCAGCCACCGCAGACCAGAGGAATCTTAAAGTTCAATTGGTCGTTGCCGTTATTGTTGTGATAGCGGGTTTTTATTTTTCGATTACGGGTGTTGAATGGTGTATTATCTTGATTTGCATTGCACTTGTGATGGGACTCGAGTTGGTGAACACTGCAATTGAAAATTTGGTAGATCTTGTTACAATAGAAAGGCATCCTCTCGCTGGAAAAATAAAAGATATTGCAGCCGGCGCTGTCCTGGCAGTTTCAGTTATTTCTTTAATCATAGGTTTAATCGTTTTCAGAAAATATGTGATCTGATTTTTTTAATTTCTATAAGCTCGTCACACAGATTATTTTTACAGCGCCAGATAATTTATACATACCTCGCAATGAATTTTTTTATAGATACTCACGCTCATATTTATGCAGAAGAATTCAAGCCGGATCTTCCTGATGTACTGGGTCGATGCGCAGAACAGGGCGTGGAAAAAATATATATGCCTAACGTTGATCACACCTCAATTGACAGTATGCTGGAAGTTGAACATCGATCGCCGGACATGTGCCAGGCAATGATGGGTCTACATCCCTGTTCGGTAAAGAAGGATTTTGAACGAGAGCTTTATATTGTTGAAGACTGGCTCTCAAAACGAAAATTTTCTGCAGTAGGAGAGATAGGTACTGACCTTTACTGGGACAAGACATTTTGGGGCCAGCAAACTGAGGCGCTAGAAATACAAGTAGGGTGGGCGAAGCAATATCAGCTTCCCGTTGTTCTCCATTGCCGGGAAAGCCTCGACCAGACAATCGAGTTGATGGAGCGATTTCAGGATGGAAATCTCAGAGGAATTTTTCATTGCTTTACGGGCAATTTAGAACAGGCAAAAAGAATTATTAAGCTGGGATTTTTAATCGGGCTTGGCGGTGTAGTAACCTTTAAAAACGGTGGCTTAGATAAAGTGCTTCCGGATATCGGTCTTGAGTCAGTCGTTCTTGAAACTGACAGTCCTTACCTCGCTCCGGTGCCACATAGAGGCAAGCGAAATGAACCGTCTTATATTCCTCTCATATCATCCAGGATAGCTGACCTGACGAAAACCACCGTTGAAGAGGTTAGAAAAATTACTACAAAGAATGCATTACATCTTTTCGAAAAGATATGAATCTGAAGAAAGTTAGCATCAACACTGCTTCGCCTGGTAAAGCGCGTGCGCGGGTCCTGATCATTTATACCGGTGGAACATTCGGAATGAGTTACAACCACGATGGGATGTTAACTCCCTTTAGTTTCGAATACATTCTTGATCAATTACCAACCCTTAAAAGTCTTGCCTTAGAAATCACGGCAGTTTCCTTTGAAACGCCGATTGATTCTTCAAATATTAATCCGGAGCACTGGCAACTGATAAGCAGCGTAATCTTTGATCAATATAATGATCACGATGGATTTGTTGTTTTGCATGGTACCGACACCATGGCTTACACCGCGTCAGCGCTGAGCTTCATGCTCGACGGGTTGAACAAACCTGTAATTTTTACGGGAGCCCAATTGCCTATCAGTGAACCTCGTTCCGATGCACGCGAGAATTTAATCACCGCTTTAGATATCGCATCTGCGCGTTCAGACGATGCACCGATTGTACCAGAGGTCTGCATTTACTTCGATTATGAATTGTTGAGAGGTAATCGTTCGAAAAAAGTAGAGAGCATGCAATTCGATGCTTTCGATTCCGGGAATTACCCTCCGTTGGCCAAGGCAGGCGTTAAGATTGACTATAACTTTTCCGTCATTCGCAGTGCGAAACGTGGGTCGACGCTTAACATTCGGGCGACGTTCGAGCAAAACATCGCAATTTTGAAATTGTATCCAGGCATTCAGAAAAATGTAGTATCGGCGATTCTCAATACAGCTGGATTGAAAGCAGTGATCCTGGAAACATATGGATCGGGCAATGCTCCAACTTTATCGTGGTTGTTAGATGAACTGAATAGTGCGATTACACGCGGCATTATCATTTTGAATATTTCGCAGTGCCCCGGTGGCAGGGTAGTGCAGGGTAGATATGAGACGAGTAAGAAGCTACAGCAAATCGGCGTTATAAGTGGTGCTGATATGACAACAGAGGCTGCTGTCACCAAGCTGATGCTATTGATCGGTGAATATGGTTCATCAAATGCAAAGACTATGATTGGCGTTTCCCTGGCTGGCGAATTGACAGCGTGACAAACTTGGAATCTGCCTAAATTATTAATTTCTTTGCGCGCTGTTTTGTGAATAACCGCCGCATCCAGCTGATAGCTGTTTGCTGTTAGCTGACAGCTATCTGGAGAGGTGTCCGAGTGGTTGAAGGAGCACGCCTGGAAAGTGTGTATACTCGAAAGGGTATCGCGGGTTCGAATCCCGCCCTCTCCGCTTATGTTCAACATTCCTTGTTCAAGATCCCTTGTTCGATATTGTTGTTCGATATCCTTCGTTCAATATTCCTTATTCGATATTCTGCCCTCCATGTCTTCCGCCAGTTAAATCATGCTTTGCCTTGTTGAAAACAAACCGAAACCTGATAATTGTTTGAATATTTGTGGTTCTGATTAATCGTAAATAGTGTTGCGATGTCCTTTTTTTGTACTTGAACTTCAATATTTTACATTAAAAGAAGGTGGCGTGTGTGACTTTATTTGGGATTTCGGATTAATACCTTCGAGAAAATAAAGTCTGGCCGCCAGCAGAAAAATTTTCTAAAAAGTGTTTAGAAATCGACAAAACGTTTAATTTTGGCGCTTTCAATGCTACTAAACCTTTAACTATGAAAAAATTATTCGCGATTATCGCACTTGTGGGGGTACTGGCGTCCCCTTCGCTTTATGGTCAAGATCCAGCTGATACAAATCAAGTCGCTGACCCGGCTCCGGTAGAGCAACCTACCGAGACCGCCTCCTCCGTTCCGGTTGAGGATGAAGATCAGTCTTTCCATGAAGTTCTAAAAGATCAATTTATTGCAGGTGGTGCTCGTTTCATGACCCCCATCTTAATCTGTTTGATAATCGGGCTGGCGATTTCTATAGAAAGGATTATTATGCTCAACTTGGCCACGACCAATACAAAAAGATTGTTGGGTCAAATCGAAGATGCCTTATCAAAGGGTGGCGTTAACGCAGCATTGGATGTAACCAGAAATACAAGGGGTCCTGTTGCTTCAATTTTCACACAAGGACTCATGCGATATCACGAAGGAATTGATATGGTTGAAAAATCAATTGTATCTTATGGTGGCGTTGAAATGGGTAAATTGGAAAGAGGACTCATTTGGATATCACTGATGATTTCACTCGGTCCAATGCTTGGGTTCTTTGGAACTGTAATCGGGATGGTGATTGCCTTCGATACAATTGAAAAAGCCGGCGATATTTCTCCCTCCATCGTAGCAGGTGGTATGAAGGTGGCCCTTATCACAACCGTAGGTGGTCTTGTGGTTGGTATGATCCTTCAAGTTCTTTATAACTATTTGGTTTCAAAAATTGACGGTCTTGTGAACAGCATGGAAGATGCTTCCATTTCCCTGGTTGATCTTCTTGTAAAGCACAAGCTTGTAAAATAATCTAGAAATTATGTTAGATATCGGATTATACGTCCTATACGCACTACTGGCTATTGCAGTAGCGTCAGCAATTTTATTTCCATTGATTAATTCCTTTTCCAATCCTGCAGGGCTTATCCGGTCAGCGATAGGAGTTGGAGTGATCGTGGTCTTATTCGGTATTTCGTACGCCCTGTCTGATTCTGAGCTCTCCCGTTCAGCTATTGGAGCCGGACTTTCGGAATCTGCTGTAAGACTAGTCGGTGCGGGCTTAATCATGCTCTACATTGTATTCGTCTTGGCAGTCCTCGCGCTTATTTATTCTGAAATCAGTAAAGCATTGAAATAATATGGCAAGGTCAACTCCCGAAATTCCAAATGCATCGATGGCGGACATCGCGTTCCTACTGTTGACTTTCTTCCTGATGACAACAACTGTAGCGAGCGATAAGGGGTTGATGATCCAATTACCTCCGCCGCCAGAAGCATTGCCCCCGGATACAGATATAGAAATTCCTGAGCGGAATCTGTTTAAGATTCAGGTTAATTCATTTGATAGGCTTTTGGTCGAAGGAAATCCATGGACGGCGTCGTACAGAGAGCTCACTGATGACATCAAAAAGTTCATCATGAATAATGGTGCAGATCCAACTTCGTCTGATAATCCTCAAAAAGCAATTGTATCCTTTAAAACTGACCGGGGAACAACGCACAAAGCATTCATTGACGTACTGGATGCTATACAGGCTGCTTATCATGAAATCTATGCTGAACGTGCAGGCGTGACAGTTGATCGCTGGAGGGATATCGCTTCCGATCCAAACGCAGATCAGCAAACAAGACAACAATATGATAAAGGCAGGGGAGTTTTACCAGGTGGTGGTGTAGAAATTCCGATGGCCTTATCGATTGCGGAACCAACCAAAGTGGGTGGATAAAAACAAAGAAGATTATGTCTAAGTTTAAAAAGAAAGCAAATACAAAACAGGATATACCTACCTCGTCGATGCCCGACGTTGTATTTATGCTCCTGTTCTTCTTCATGGTAACAACGAAGATGCGCGAAACAAACATCAACGTTGAGCAGCGTATGCCGCAAGCTACACAGCTGCGTACCTTGGCGAAGAAATCGTTGATATCATACCTTTATATCGGTGCGCCTAAAAAAACAGATCAATTTGGTTCTGAGCCAAAGATTCAGGCTAATGATGTCTTTATCGAACCTAAAGGTGTTATTCAGTGGGTCAACGCTGAGAAAGCGAAGCTCGACGAAGTGGATCGCGATGCAATAACAATTTCCCTCAAGGTTGATGTTGATTCAAAACGTGGTCTGATCGCCGATGTGGAAACAGAGTTGAGAAGAGCTAATGCCAGAAAGCTCTTGTACTCAGCGAACGCAAAAATCGACAGATAATTTTTTCAATAAAGTTTAATAAATTGCCCTGCCCGGTTTTCGTGGCGGGGCTTTTTATTTTATGGCCGATAAAAGTGTCGCGGCAACCGTCGCGTTAAACAATCCGAAAACTGTGCGGGCCTGGTATATGTATGACTGGGCAAATTCGGTCTACTCCCTCGTGATTACCTCTTCGATTTTTCCTATTTACTATGAAGCGGTGACTACCACCAACGGCAATGACCGTGTACAATTTCTAGGTTATTCAATGCCTAATTCTGTTTTGTACTCATACGCGTTGTCTTTTTCTTTCCTGGTAGTTGCAGCTATCCTCCCTTTCCTTTCAGGAGTCGCCGATTATACTGGAAAGAAAAAAGCCTTCATGAAGTTCTTCGTATGGATGGGCGCATTGTCATGTATTTGTCTTTATTTTTTTGATGATGTAACTCTGCTTTGGTGGGGAATACTGTGTTCTATTCTCGCGAGCATAGGATATTCGGGAAGCCTGGTTTTTTACAATGCCTTCCTTCCGGAAATCGTTACTGAAGACCGTTACGATGCGACAAGCGCTCAGGGATACTCAATGGGTTACTACGGCAGCGTTATACTCATGATCATCTGTCTGATGCTCATAATGAATTTTGAAACTTTCGGTTTTTCGAGTGAAGGCTCAGCGACGCGATTTACATTTCTTCTGGTAGGCGCATGGTGGATAGGGTTTGCGTTGATTCCATTCGCGATGCTGCCGGAAAATACATTTGGCCGGCGCCCTGGCGATAACGTTTGGCTAAAAGGCTATCACGAAATTTTGAAAGTATGGCGGACCCTCAGGCAACATCCCGATCTTAAGAAATTTCTTCTCGCATTCTTTTTTTACAATTCGGGAGTACAAACAGTAATGTATCTGTCTACATTATTTGGCACGGATGTCTTGAAGCTTGAGAGCTCCAAACTCATCATGACTATTCTAATAATCCAACTCGTTGGGGCGTTGGGAGCCTGGGCATTTTCGAAACTGTCGCTCATCAGGGGCAACCGATTTGCACTAACAACGATGCTGATTGTATGGTGCTTTGTTTGCGTGGGAGCATATTTTATTACGGCGGAAACTCAGTTTTATCTTTTGGCAACAATCGTCGGCCTGATTATGGGAGGCATTCAGTCTTTATCTCGCGCAACTTATTCGAAACTCATACCTGAAGGAACACACGACACTGCATCCTATTTCAGCTTCTACGACGTCACTTTCAATGTGTCTATCGTGGTCGGTACTTTTTCTTACGGACTGATCGATCAAATTACTGGAAGCATGAGAAACAGCGCGTTATTCCTAACGATCTATTTTATCGTTGGAATGGCGTTACTGCTCACTGTCAAATCCGCAGACATCCGCAAGAATTTTAAATTTTGAATTTTGAATTTTGAATTGAGTCGCATGCTAAAGCATAATTCAAAATTTATAATTCAAAATTCAAAATTAGTATCTAAGGTGTTTCACCGTCATCCCATTATTGATCAACTGATTCAACGAATCAATACCGATTTTTAAGTGTACTTCAACAAAGTTTTGTGTAACCGAGGTGTCGCTCAACTCAGTCTTTACACCTTCCGGTACCATGGGTTGATCTGAAATAAGCAGTAGGGCACCCGTTGGAATCTTGTTGGAAAAGGCAGTTGAAAATATAGTCGCGGTTTCCATATCGATTGCCTGCGCGCGGATTCTTCGCAGATAAATTTTGAATTCCTCATCCCACTCCCAAACGCGCCTGTTGGTGGTGTACACTGTGCCGGTCCAATAGTCCTGGCCGTAATCGCGAATGGTGGTCGATATGGCTTTTTGTAGCGCAAACGCGGGCAGTGCCGGAACTTCCGGAGGAAAATAGTCATTAGATGTTCCTTCTCCCCGGATTGCCGCGATGGGCAGGATCAGGTCCCCCAGTTGATTCTTGCGTTTCAGGCCGCCACATTTTCCGAGAAACAGCGTCGCCTTGGGTTTTATGGCGCTAAGGCAATCCATTATAGTCGCTGCATTGGGACTTCCCATTCCGAAATTAATGATAGTAATTCCTTCTGCTGTTGCACTGCGCATAGCCCGGTCCAGGCCGTTGACAGGTACGTTGTGCCAGCTTGCAAATAGTGATACATAGTTATCGAAATTTGTAAGCAAGATGTATTCACCGAATTTGTCCAGAGGTTGACCGGTGTAACGGGGGAGCCAATTGGCGACAATGTCCTGTTTCGTCTTCATGAATATAAAGTTATCATAAAAAATGTGGCCAAAAATGGTCGCTTCTACGATCTTCGCGTCAGGTAACTGCCGTCTTAGATTAACCGTTCTATGGTAAAGCTGAATCTTCCCACCTTTGATTTTGACCTCCGAAAGGAAGGGACTAAGGTTCTCATATTTGATTCACTGCGAAAGCGCCATGTTACCTTGACTCCGGAAGAATGGGTTCGCCAACACTTCATTCGCTATCTTATTCACCATCTCAGATATCCCCGTGCTTTGATCAGGGTAGAGGGAGGTCTTGCATTCAACACACTTCCGAAGCGGTCGGATATTGTGGTTTTCGATCGGTCTGGTAGCCCATGGATGATAATCGAATGCAAGGCTCCCGATTTACCGCTCAGCAATAAAGTTGTTTTGCAGGCATCAGTTTACAACCAAACACTCAAGGCCAGGTATCTGGTGGTAACAAACGGGATGTCGCATATATGCTGTGAAGTTAACTGGGAGGATAGGAATACGGTGGTGATGGGTGGAATGCCGGAGTATCGTTAATTGCTATCCGTTATCCGGTCGGACCGCCAGTGGCGTGCGAAGAAGACAAGAGAGTTAATTG
>JAEZBX010000100.1 GCA_023412765.1 Bacteroidota bacterium | reverse complement strand
TTGGAAGAATAGAGAAGCAGAATTTTTTTATGCTCTTTTTCTAAACGACGAATCTCGTCCAGGATATCATTTTTGTCCTCAAGTTCCGCTTTATATTTTTTTCTAAACCCCTCCCACTTGGCGGGATCGTGGTCATACCATTTCCTTAATTCCGTACTGGGTGAGATCTCCTTGTACCACGCATCGACAACCCCATCCTTCTTTGATATTCCACGAGGCCATAGCCGATCAACCAGCACCTTAAATTCGTCAGCTGGCAAGCTCTTGTCGTAAACTCTTCTTACATCTATCATATGTTAGTCAGTAGAAAATTTTGGCAAAGCGTGTGCAACATTGTAAAGCGTTATCGCAATACTGGGAACTGCGAGATTCTAAGTGTTGTGCATCCATACGGAACCAATTCAATCTCTTCAGGCTTGGCTACCCGAACCTGCGGTGATGGTCCACCGGGTGACGGCAACATGCCTGTCTGGCCGTTTACGATAGTCCATGAGGGCACCCTATATCCATCCGTTTTAACAACCACGGGCGCATTTTCTAAGTTCCAGGGATATGACGCTACTGTATCTTTTACAGTAATTTTGAAACTAAGATTCTCAAGTTGCTCACGTGAGAGCGAATAATTCCAGGAAGATTTTGGCCTGACTTCCCAATAGGTATCGTCAAATCCAATCTTCTTTACTTCCGTCCAGTCTTCCTGAATTTTCAATGCATACACAAGCGGGCCGCGTTCAATTCCTGCTGATCCATTATACCAGGTGCTGACTACAAAGTCCATCGGCAAGTTCAACGTGATAATATCGTTGTTATTCCAAACTCTGTCTATCACTGCAATGCTATTGGCAACATTCAGTGCGACTTGTTTCCCATTTACCTTTAGTTCAGGCTTTTTGCACCATAGGGGAATACGCAGGTGAAACGGAAACTTGACTGCAAGGTTGGTATGAATAGTGAACCGCACTTCCTCCTTGAACGGATAGTCCGTGTCTTCCACAATTTTTACTTGGGCGTTGTTGGCAACTTTAATGCTTACCTCTGATTCACCGTATACAAGTGCAGCAACACCGGCATCGGCGGTTGCATACCACAAATTCTGAACAAACTTTGGCCATCCCTGGTGCATGTTCGATACACAACATGGATACCCACTGGTAGTTCCGAATACAAGGTGCCCATTATTATCATTAAAGAAATTTCTTCCTTCGTTCGTTATCAACACCTGATTGACCTGCTGAAAATATTGCTTTCGCATGAAGTCATCGGTGATTTGTGTAGGCAGTACGTTATAAGCAATCTTCTCAAGGTAGTCTGCGTAGAAAACATCCGATGTAATCGGCAAAATACTTTCAAACGAATACATCATTTCAACTGCCGAACATAACTCAGATCCCTGGGTCGGATTGTTTCCATGCATATGCTCATCGGCACCATACATTCCGTTAACAAATCCATGAGTATCCCTTATTGCCGACAACCCTTCTCGTACAGCGTCGCGATGTTTTTTGTCTTTGCTCTGCTGATAATAGATTGCAGGTTCTTTCAGCCCCTGAGCTACATTGACACAGTGCAGGTTAGGAAAGGGATTCAGCTTGCGTATAGTGTTGTCAGTGAACGTCTGTGTCCAGTCGAAAGTCTGCTGATGAATAAGTTGCCCTAACTTAAGCAGCGATTTGTCTTTTGTGATGCTGTAGAGCCAATACACGATTGCCAGGTTGTCTCCACCTCTCTGCGCACCCCAATAAGTCCAATTATCCAATGGCTTTTCAGGAAGGTGCTCAAGCATATAGTGAAAATAGTTTGTCATCAATGTCAAAACACGCTTGTCTTCTGTTGCACCATAGTATTGTTGAAGAACTTTAAGCATGACCATTTTTGGCCACCAATCTTCGCGGTTCTCCTGTTGCGTACCTTTTATAACTGTGAATCCCGGCTTCAAAGGTACGGGTCCAAAATAGCCATCGCTTCGTTGATTTCTGATGGTCCACTCAATCCATTCCTGCGCTTTATCCTTTAGTTTCTGGTCGTCGAGAAGATACGCAAGTGGCACAAGTCCGTCCAGCCAATAGGGCCCACGCTCCCAGCCGTCGCCTGTACCCCCAAGCCAGCCGTTGTTCGGTCCGCAGACTAAACTATATATGCTATCGAGGTTTCCTGTCAATCCCTGTCGCTGGCGATCGAGCATTTCCAACATTAAGCCGCGAGGTTTTATAGCCCCAAGAGGCAAAGGCGTGTACGACTGCGGCAGCAAAGGCGCCTGGTTAGTGATATAAAATGGATTGCGTCTATCCTGACCGTGCGAGCTTACATTAGGGAAGATTGTGATAACACTAACGACGAGCATCGGGAAGATTCTAATAATCGATTTAGACATGGATTAGTTTGGTTGTGTTGAACAACTATTTCTTCGGCAATAAAAGAAAACTCGGCAGGTAAAAACGATATCTGCAGCTTCCCGCATAATTTGCGAGATGTATATTATCGCTACCGCTCAACCAATAAAAGTTCCCGGACGAGAGATGTCTATTCCCGTTCCACCGATAAAGTTCTTTTTGTCGAACGGTCTACATTAACCTTTCTCCTTCGAAGACCGCCTGCATCAAGCATATGAGCGATAGAATTCAATAATTCAAGAGATGCCTCAACTTCCTCCTTCCTGGTTGCTACACTTTCAACATTGAAACCAAAAGGAATAGATCTTTCAATACAATATTGAATTAGGTCCCTTGCAATTTCAATAGCAATTTCCTTTGAGCGGGAAGCCGCATTGGTGCATGCTTTTAATTCTTCTTTGATATCGTCAGGAATGTGTATCCCTAACCATTCCATAAAATGCAGGGTTCTTACGGAGCCACAAATTGTAAGGGTAAAGATTACGGCAGGTATTGCTTTCTCAGAATTCGTGCACGCAACAACCAGATCGTCCAAGACCTTCTTTGTATACTGAACATTAAAAATGCACTGGGAGATGAAATAAGATACTCCACAATTGACCTTGTCGAGCATTCTGACATCTTCATCTTTCAACACCGCATGCCTTTCCGGAATTGTAACCGCTCCGATGACCGAGTGATCCTGGTGATGTTCACGCCAGATGGCATATGCTTCGGAAAGTGTTGTCTTGCCAACATAGTCGGGCGAAGGAACACCGACAAAAACCGGATGGAAGCCATGGCTCTTCAGACCATTAAGCCACGTCGATAACTCATCCTTAGTAAACATTCCAGCTGGCCGATAAATTATCTTCTGAACAGGAAGCTCTTTCAGGTACTGGCTGGTATACGTGAAGGGATCAATAGCGCTGGTAAAAGGAAATGGCCTTTCTTCAGAAGTTCTTGCCGACTCATCCTGCACATCATAAATAACGAGCGCATCGATGTCCAGCGTTTCGAGGAAACCTAAACTCTTCTGAGCAATCTCGCCTAACTTTTCTTGTGGTGTTGTGGATTTTGGAGGGGTAATCCCATAGAGCAAAAGACCTGATTGCTTGCTCCTGATCTTGTCAAAAAACATCTGTTTCGTATTGATAAAGATTTAAAAGTAAGAAAATAAATTTGTTTCGAAAACGGACACAGATTTATCGCACCGGACACGACGACGCTTCATTGTCTGCTTTTTTACGCCTCATATTTAATTTGGCAGAGTGGCACGGTTATCGGATTGGGCAGGCTTTAACTTCCTTTATGCTCTTCAATTTTCTCAAGATTGCCATTCGTAATATTCGTCGATCCCTATCGTCGACTATTATTAATGTCTCCGGCCTAGGGCTAGGAATTACCTGTGGCCTCCTGATTTTTTCAATCGTACAATATCACCTGAGTTTTGAAGATTTCCACAAAGACAGTGACAGGATATATCGGTTTGTTACCGAGCAGCACCGTGATGAGGTATCATATGTGGCAAGCGTTCCACCGGCATTTGGGACAGCTTTTAGAAATGATTTCACCTTTGGGGAGAAGGTCGGCCGGGTATGCACTGTAACCGACCAGTTGGTTTCGATCGAGCACAATGGGAACAATGCGAAATTTTCAGAACAGGTAGCATTCGCAGAACCCGAATTTTTCGAAATCTTCAACTTCCCTGCTGTTCAAGGAACGAACGCGATCGCGGAGCCCAATACCGCCGTGATAACGCGTGCTATTTCAAAGAAATATTTTGGAAGCGAATCTGCGCTCAACAAAACCTTCCGCGTGAACAATGCAATTGATTTCAAGATTGTCGGTGTGCTAAAAGATATTCCGAATAACACCAATTTACGGTCTGAAGTGTACCTGTCATACAGTACCATTGGCCAGTATAACCAATGGTACGCGGCCGATGATTCCTGGGGCGGAATCACATCAGAAATTCAAACATTTGCACGCTTAAGGCCCGGCGTTGATCCAAAAGATGTCGAGAAGGAACTGCCTGGCTATGTTACAAAATATCGGGCGAAGAGTAAGAGTATCCATCATTATAAACTGCAACCACTTAATGAGACCAACCTTGACCCTCGATATCAGGGGGGAATGTCAAAGACGACCCTTTGGGTGCTGTCGGTTATCGGTCTGTTCCTTATCATCACAGCCTGTGTGAATTTCATCAACCTATCTACCGCTCAGGCTATGGGCCGCGCTCGGGAAGTAGGAGTGCGCAAGGTGCTCGGCAGTGTAAGATCCCAATTATTTATCCAGTTCGCTATCGAAACAAGTCTCATTGTGATACTATCAGCTGTAGCTGCGTTTGGCGTAGCTTATGCGGTCCTCCCATATTTAAACACATGGTTCAATACGCGAATCACCCTCGACCTTTTTAGTAATCACACCCTAACGTTGTTCCTCGCTGGTATTATTGTATTCGTAACCCTTCTGTCCTGCTCATACCCAGGTTTAATTCTTTCTGGTTTCAAACCAGCGCAAGCATTAAAAGGGAAGCTATCAGATCATGGAAGTAGCTTTAGCTTGAGAAGAGCATTGATAGTTGTACAATTCACCATCGCCCAGGTATTGCTTATTGGTCTCATCGTAATTGGTTTCCAGATCAAATATTTTATGCAGACTGACATGGGCTTTGACAAAGAAGCGATCATCATGGTCCCGGCGGGTTCGCAGGACGCAAAATTGAAAAACCTTAAGGATCAATTTTTAAGAATACCTGGTGTAAAAGAAGTTTCTGCCTGCTTTTCTCCTCCAGCATCAAGGAATCAATGGGGAAGTTCGGTCACGTTCGACAATCGAACAGAGCCGGAAGATTTTGGTGTTAGCATAAAATCAGCTGATGAAGGCTACCTCTCAACCTTCGGCATCGACCTGGTGGCCGGTCGTGACCTGCAGCCATCAGATTCGGTCAGGGAGTATCTCGTGAATGAAACGGTTGCTCGAAAACTAAACATTTCACCTGAGGAAATCTTAGGCAAAACAATTTCGTCTGACAGAAAAAGCGGACCGGTCGTTGGGGTAATCAGCGATTTCCACGATCAGTCCTTCAGATCAGCTATAACCCCTATTCTGATTGCGCCCAGACTGGACAGGTACCAGGAATACGGTATAAAGATAGACATGAAGGATGCAAGCAGCACGCTCGCAGCAATTGAGAAGGCATGGAGTGCCATGTACCCCGAGCAGATTTATAATTACCAGTTCCTTGATGAACAAACTGCTGAATTCTATGAAACCGAACAGTCCATTCTAAAACTTATCCAGGTATTCTCAACAATTGCGCTGTTCATCGCATGTATGGGATTGTACGGATTAGTATCGTACATGGCAATTCAAAAAACAAAAGAGATCGGAATTCGAAAAGTTCTCGGAGGAAGTGTTACCAGTATTCTATGGATTTTCGGAAAGGAATTCTTCCTGTTAATCTTATTCGCATTTGTGTTAGCCGCGCCAATTGGATGGTGGATTATGAATGAGTGGTTGCAGAACTACGAATATCGTTTTAACATGACCTGGTGGATATTCGCACTGGAAGCAGCAATCATATCTTTCGTGGCGCTCCTGACCGTCGGGTATCGTTCAGCTGAGGCAGCAATGATGAATCCAGCCAATGCGTTGCGGACAGAGTAACTTTTTTGGGGACCTTATGGAAGTTTCGTGCAAAGCCTAAGGTATTAATATCGCACGGTGAGTTTAATTTTCTTTGCGTCATTGCGCCGTTGCGGCAAACTTCTCTTCATGTTTCTCAGACAGAAATTTTAGGATTCCCAACTGGGATTGAACAGGCTGCTCGTTTTCGCCTATCCCTACCGATACGTTTTGGAGGTCTGAAGTTATGCGCACTGCCTTGACATTGTCGCGCCATTGTATGTCGAAGATTTGTAAGAGTTCAGTCCGAAGACGATCGTCGTATACAGGGAAGCAGACTTCAATGCGTCTGTAAATATTTCTGTTCATCCAATCGGCGGAACCAAGATACGCTTCAGTTTGACCATTATTACTGAAAATAAACAATCGACCATGCTCGAGAAATCGATCTACTATCCTTTTAACCGAAATATTTTCGCTCATTCCATTCACACCGGGTACGAGGCAACATATTCCCCTAACAATAAGATTAATTCTTACTCCCGCATTAGACGCTTCATAAAGCTTGGCAATCAAGACCTTATCCTCGAGGTTATTAAACTTTATATTAATGAATGATGACAACCCTTGCTTTGCAAACCTGATCTCACGTTCGATGAGTGAGATAAATTGCTGCTGCAAATTGAATTGACCCACGAGCAAGTGTTGGAATTCGTGGTTCAGGCTGCGGGCAATCTTGGACTTCGTCCTTTTCAAAACTTTGAAAAGGTATTCTACCTCAACCAGAATTCTTTTATCCGCTGTCATCAAAATGTGATCCGTGTAGAAGCGAGCGGTACTTTCATTAAAATTGCCGGTGGACAAAAGTCCATATAGTAATTCGCCCTTGCCCGTCTTTCTCTTTACTAACGCGAGTTTCGCATGAACTTTCAATCCCGGGATACTCTCGATAATCCTGACCTTAGCCGCTTTCATCTTCTTAGACCACCTTATATTATTAGCTTCATCAAATCTTGCCTTCAATTCAACAAAAACTACGACATCCTTACCATTTTTGGCGGCAGTGATTAACGCACTTACGATTCGCGACTCTCTGGCTACCCGATATAGAGTCACTTGTATGGACTTTACATTCGGATCAATAGCCGCCTGGTTGAAAAATCGAATAACATTATCATAGGATTGATATGGGGGATGCAACAACTTATCACTCTGAAAAATCTCATCAAATATCGAATCAAGTTGAACCTTGCTTTGGATACTTTGCATGGACGGATATTGAAAGTGAGGATCATGAATCGGTAGGAATGACAAATCCTTCAAATTGTGATAGCGCCCACCTTCTACTAAACATGCATTCTTCAAATTCAATCGGGTTTTAAGTAGTTCCAGCATTATGGGATCGATACCCGGTTCGTAGAGCAGTCGAGTTGCCAGCCCAAAATCACGCTGCTGAATTTTTTGCTCAATCTTTCTCGCGAGGTTGCCTTTGAATTCATCCTCCAGATCCAATTCAGCATCGCGGGTAATTTTAAAACTGTAACTCACAATACGAGTCGTGGAAAATAGTAAAGGCAAGCAAAGTCTTACAATATCATCAAGGAAGACAATGCAGCGTTTGCCATCAACGTCCGACGAAAAAAATCTCGGCAATGAATCGGAAGGAATTTTAACAATATAAATATCGGGCTCATTGTTGGTTTGAACGCCGACAACAAAATAGAGCTTATTATTCTCAGGGAAAAACTTGTGCTCCCTGGATAGCTTAATCACCTCGATGAATCCTGAGACTTTGAAGATGAAATAATTTTTAAAAGTATCATGGAGCGGGTCGGGCAGAGAATTATTATAGATAACCTCAATATTATTGGTAGACAATTCAGGTAGAATGTGGTTCTTAATTAAATCGCCAAACATCTCAAGCTGAGTGCTCACAACTTTGTTGACGATAGATAAGTTCTCACCATCCTTGCCCAGACGATTTAGCGCGAGAAGCGCTGGCATCCGGACGCGATAAAACTCATCTAGGTTTGAAGAATAAATGGAAAGAAAGCGAATCCTCTCCATGATAGGAACGCTGGCATTTCCGGCCTCTGCCAAAACGCGTTCATTAAAACTAAGCCAGCTAAGGTCGCGATCTAAAAAGCGTTGATTGCCTTCTGGATTCAGGCGCTTATTTTTCATACTGCACACTAATATAAAAGAGTCCCCCTGCTAACATTGAAATTACGGAAGTTGTAAAACGATGACGAAATCCACAGCGCCAGTTTTGCTGGCAAGGTATGGAGTACAAGACATCCAAACAATCACATACAAAGTCACTTCTGCATTCATAACTACATGTCTTGGGTGCCCTATCTGCTTTACCATCTCTCAATTTGTAAAACGCGTGTAGATACAGGGTAGAGCAGGACACCAAACGCCGCTTGATAGTCAAGAATATCAAACGTTTGCCTTTGTTTGTTTTCCGAAATCTTTTACCTTCAATTCATCGCACGATAATTATCTAAAAACAAAAAAAAATCACTCCGATGGCGCTGGTGTGATTGTATTTCATTGTTGCAGTAACATGCAAGGAATGGGGTCAGATAAGTTATCGTGACACGGCTGGACAGTATTTCAAATTTCGAGCGTAAAGAATATTTGCCGGAGGCAAATCGCTTTGGAAGTTTCGAGTGAAAATACTATTCCCTTATGGCCTCTGTTAGTTTATGGAGGCATCGTGATCGGCCTGGTTTTAGCAATGCTAGGTCTTTCATTTATATTGGGACAACGTCACAAGGAGCATGCCACCAACGAACCCTACGAAGGAGGCATTCTTAGCACTGGATCTGCGCGCCTTCGTTTTTCTTCCCAATTCTATCTTATCGCGATGCTCTTCGTCATCTTCGACGTGGAAACCATTTTCATTTTTTCGTGGGCTATTGCATTTAAGGAACTCGGCTGGTTCGGATACTTTGGTGTTTCCATTTTCGTCATTCTTCTTTTCGTGGTTTTAATTTATGAGTGGCGAAATGGTGCCCTCGATTTTGGACCCGATGGAAAAAAAATATTGAAGGCATACCGGAAGATAAAAGATAAGGACAAGAAGCATGAAATGGTGGCTAAGTAAACCGGACTCTCCTGTAGAAGCAACGAAAGGCACAGCTTCGTTCGAGGAATCTGTTCAGCAAAGTGTTTTGCTGACTTCTGTGCAAAGCCTTCTGAGTTGGGGAAGAAAAAATTCGATGTGGCCATTTCACTTCGGGTTGTCATGCTGCTTCGTAGAAATGGCAACAAGTATGACTCCAAAATATGACCTTGCCAGGTTTGGAGCAGAGGTGATACGAGGCACACCGCGTGAAGCCGACGTGATGATCATCGCCGGCACAGTCTTCATCAAAATGGCTCCCATCATCAAAAGATTACATGAACAAATGATGGCGCCGAGGTGGGTAATTTCTATGGGCTCGTGCGCGAACTCAGGAGGTATGTACGACATCTACAGTGTTGTTCAGGGGGTCGATAAATTTCTACCTGTGGATGTCTACGTACCTGGATGTCCGCCGCGACCCGACGCTTTTATGGACGGATTGATTTTGCTTTCCGAATCAGTTGGAAAGGAACAACGCCCGCTTAGCTGGGTAATTGGTGAACAGGGTGTTATTCGCCCTGATAAAATTGCAGTAAAGGATAGAAGATTTGAAAAACGAAAGGAGATGGTATCCTTTCGTTCACCTGATGAAATATGAGGGGTGTTGAGGTGTTGACGTTCTGGAGTGTTGACGTGTTGATGTTTCGCACGATCTACGCTCGACCAAACTCCAACACCTCAACACCTCAGCACATCAACACTTAATAGGCATGGATCCAACAGAAACGTTGAACTTAAAATTTGGCGAAGATACCTTCATCAAACAACGTACAGGGGATGGAATTCTCACCCTGTGGTCGATGGCCAGTCGTGTTGTTGATGTACTAAGGTTTCTCAAGTCTGAAATATCAAACCCCTTCCCTTTCCTCTTTGATTTAACGGCGATCGACGAACGGAATCGTCGAAAAGAAGCTGGCTATCCTGCGAGTCAATTCACGGTTGTGTATCATTTGTTTTCATTTGACCGGAATGAATTCCTCCGCATCAAGGTGGCCCTGCATGGAGACTATCCGACAATACCAAGTATCACAACGGTATGGGCAAACGCAAGCTGGTACGAAAGGGAAGTTTATGACATGTTTGGAATCCGCTTTGACGGACATCCGCATTTAAGAAGAATCCTGATGCCGTTGTCCTGGGAAGGGCATCCGTTGCGAAAGGAACATCCCGCCAGAGCAACGGAAATGGGACCGTTCAGGTTGTGGGATGAAAAAACAGATGCTGAGCAATCCGCCTTACAATTCCGTCCAGAAGAATGGGGTATGGAACTCCACAGCGACGATTCTGACTTCATGTTCCTTAACATAGGGCCACAACACCCTGGCACCCATGGCGTTTTGCGCATAGTCCTACAGTTGGATGGCGAAGATATCGTCCAGGCCGTTCCCGACATCGGTTTTCACCACCGCGGAGCTGAAAAAATGGCTGAACGGCAGTCGTGGCATACTTACATCCCATACACTGATAGAATCGATTACCTCGGTGGCGTAAACAACAATCTGGCTTACCTACTATCCGTTGAAAAACTTGCCGGCATCGAAATTCCGGAACGGGCAAAAGTAATTCGTGTAATGATGTGCGAATTTTTCAGAATCGCCAGCCATTTGGTATGGTATGGAACATTCGCACAGGACGTAGGACAACTATCGCCCGTGTTTTACATGTTCACCGATCGCGAAAGAGTTTTTGATGTTGTTGAAGCGGTTTGTGGTGGTCGGATGCACCCTAATTGGTTTAGGATCGGAGGCGTTGCGCAGGACCTTCCGAAGGGATGGGATACGCTGGTGAAAAACTTCATTGACTATTTCCCTGCAAGGTTGAAGGAATACGATAATCTGGTAATGAAAAACACGCTGTTCAAAGCGCGTACCGAGGGCGTTGGGATCTTTACTGCTGAAGAAGCAATTGAGTGGGGAGCAACTGGTGCTAACCTAAGGGCATGCGGTTTCGATTGGGATTTCCGGAAGAATCGTCCCTACTCAGGTTACGAAATGTTTGACTTCGATGTGCCGCTTGGTAACAACGGTGATTGCCTTGACCGCGCCGTAGTTCGAGTGGAGGAAATGCGGCAAAGTCTGCGCATTATCGAGCAGTGCTGGAAAAATATGCCGGAAGGTTTGTATAAGGCTGATCACCCGCTCACTACACCACCTATTAAGAAAAATACGATGCAGGATATCGAAACCCTGATAACTCACTTTCTGGGTGTAAGCTGGGGCCCTGTGATTCCACCAGGGGAAGCGTTAAGCTGCATCGAAGCGCCGAAAGGAGCAAACGGATATTATTCAATCAGTGATGGAAATACATCGCCTTACAGGGTGCGCATTAGAACACCATCCTTTGCACATATGCAAATGTTGCCTTACATAAGCCGTGGCTATACCGTTGCGGATTTGCTAAGCATCCTTGGCGCGATGGATTACGTGCTGGCTGACATTGATCGGTAAAAAATAAAAAAGACGTCATGCTGACTGCAGAAGAAAAATCAGAAATCGAACATGCAATTAGCCTGGTTCCGGTAAAGAAGGCGGCAGGGATTGAAGCACTTAAAATTGTACAGGAACGCCGGCGCTGGATATCGGACGAAAGTCTACATGACATAGCTGAGTATATGAATATTTCTCCTGAAGAACTGGATTCTGTAGCTACGTTCTACAACCTCATCTTCAGAAAACCCGTCGGGCGACATGTGATACTCCTATGCGACAGCATTAGTTGCTGGGTGATGGGATATGAAAGAATACTTGAGCATTTGTCCGGAAGACTAGGAATTACCTTTGGTGAAACGACGGCAGATGGCCGCTACACGCTGCTGCCAAATTGTTGCCTGGGTACGTGCGATTGCGCACCGGCACTAATGATCGATAATGACTTGTACAGGAATCTTACAACGGAACAGCTGGATAAAATACTAGAGAACTACCAATAGTGAATTTTTGAAGTAACAACGCATTACAATAAATGTAAAGCAAATGGATCGCCCACTAACGCAACATATCCGAGACGACAGGCAACCGCTAACGCTGAAGGAGTACGAGCGTGTTGGAGGATATCAGGCGTTGAGAAAAGCATTGAAGGAAATGACACCAAAGGCAGTAACGGATTTGGTGAAGGAAGCCAACCTCAGAGGTCGCGGTGGCGCAGGATTTAGTACTGGATTGAAATGGAGTCTTGTACCGCTTGATACTGGCGTTCAAAAATATCTTGTTACAAATGCTGATGAGATGGAGCCAGGCACTTTTAAGGATCGCATTCTGCTGGAGTGCACTCCCCATCAGTTGATAGAAGGAATGATACTTGCCTCTTACGCAATACAGGCGACAATCTCTTTTGTCTATCTGCGCTGGGCTTACAAGACCGCCGCACGAGTAATTCTTAACGCGATCGAAGAAGCAAAAGCCGCAGGATATCTTGGTAACAATATTCTTGGCTCTGGTTTTAACCTTGAGATGCATCTTCACACCGGAGTGGGTCGATACATGTGCGGTGAAGAAACAGCACTGCTGAATTCTCTCGAAGGTAAAAGGGCAACACCGCGCGCAAAGCCACCCTTTCCACAGATCAGCGGTTTATTTGGAAAGCCTACTATTGTCAATAATGTTGAAACACTTTGTTGCATCCCTCCCATTATTTCGAACGGACCTTATTGGTTCAAGGGCTTAAGTCTCACAGATGATGCGGGCACGAAGATCTACGGTGTAAGCGGTAAAGTAAAAAAGCCTGGCGCATGGGAATTACCCATGGGTGTAACTATGCGTGAATTAATTGAGGAACATGCCGGAGGCATGCAGCCTGGATTGAAATTCAGAGGAGCTCTCCCCGGTGGCGCGTCAACTGATTTCCTTGTTGAAGAGCATCTCGACGTAAAGATGGACTACACGTCAGTAGCTGCTGCTGGTAGTAGGCTGGGTACGGGCACTCTTGTCATATTGGATGACCAAACATGCCCTGTCGGATTCGTCAAAAATCTTGAGCACTTTTTCGCGCAGGAATCCTGCGGATTTTGTACGCCTTGTCGCGAGGGATTGCCCTGGGTAGAGAAAATTTTAAAGGCCATTGATGATGGTAATGGTCGCCTGGAAGATCTGAAGATTCTTGAGTTTCATACTAAATATCTGGGACCTGGAAATACGTTTTGTGCTTTTGCGCCTGGAGCGATGGAACCGCTGCAAAGTGCGCTGAAATACTTCAGGAAAGATTTTGAACAACACATTCACGAAAAAATATGTCCGTACGAAAAGGTTGAAGCGCATGCATAAGTATGAGCATGTAACGATGCAGATCAGACCTAAATTAGTTTATAACTGACTGGGAGAAACGCAACAGACATGGTAACAACGCGAAGTAACAACGAAATAAAGCCGACCATGACGCTATACATCGATAACGTGCCGTATGAAGTGAAGCCGGGAAAAAACCTTTTAGAAACCTGCCTGTCTATTGGATTTGACTTACCCTATTTTTGCTGGCACCCGGCGTTGGGTTCGGTGGGTGCCTGCCGCCAGTGTGCAGTAAGAGGATACAGGGACGAAAATGATAAGAAGGGCCGACTGATAATGGCGTGTATGGAACCCGTTGCGAATAATCAACGCATTTCCATCGCAGACCCTGAGGCGCGTGAATTTCGTGAACATATCATTGAGTGGCTGATGACCAACCATCCCCACGATTGTGCTGTCTGCGATGAAGGGGGATCCTGTCATCTTCAGGATATGACGGTTATGACTGGCCATGACTACCGAAGATTCCGATTTAAGAAGAGAACTCATAAGAATCAATATCTCGGGCCCTTCATAAATCATGAGATGAACCGATGCATCCAGTGCTATCGTTGTGTCAGATTCTATAAAGATTACGCTGGAGGGAACGACCTTGACGCTTTCGCTTCCCGCAGCAATGTCTACTTCGGCCGGCATGAAGATGGCATTCTTGAAAATGAATTCAGTGGCAATCTCACCGAAGTTTGCCCAACAGGAGTGTTCACAGATAAAACACTGAAACAGCACTACACCAGGAAATGGGATCTTACCACCGCACCGTCAATCTGCCATCACTGCAGTCTCGGCTGTAACATAATTGCAGGCGAACGATACGGAAAGTTGCGCTCCATCACTAGTAGATATAACGGTGAAGTTAACGGTTACTTCATTTGTGACAGGGGTAGATTTGGGTATGAGTTTGTAAATTCATCTGACAGAATTACAAAACCAACAATAAATGGCAATCCATCTGGCAAGGCAGAAGTTTTGCAAACTGCTGCCCAGTTGGTGAAGGATTCCAGAGTTATCGGTATTGGTTCTCCACGCGCTTCTGTTGAATCGAACTTCGCACTGAAAACACTCGTGGGAAAAGAGAATTTTTATCATGGAGTTTCACACAATGAGCATGACCTTGCTGACCTCGTGGTTAAGATTCTTCGCGATGGTCCTGCTCGCACCCTCTCAATGAAGGAAGTAGAATCAGCTGACGCTATCCTTATTTTGGGTGAAGATCTGACGAATTCAGCGCCGATGTTAGCGCTGGCCGTAAGACAGAGCGTTCGCCAACAACCCATCAACAAGCAACTGGAAACGACTAAAATACCCACGTGGCACGATGGGGCTATACGCGAGCTTGTCCAGGAGGAGAAGGGTCCTCTGTTCATAGCTTCCGTTCATAGCACAAAACTTGATGATGTAGCAACAGAAACCTTCCATTCCTCTCCTGATGAAATTGCGCGTCTCGGATTTGCCATAGCCCACATTCTGGACAACAACAGTGTTGAAGAAGAATTGCTGCCCGCCGAAACAGAACAACTTGCACAAAGGATCGCCAACATATTATCCGCGGCCAAGCGACCGGTTGTGATTTCCGGTGCCTCATGCGAAACGGATCATGTCATTGAAGCAGCGGCAAATATTGTATGGGCACTTCACAAGAAGAATACAGAGGCAGGCATTGTTCTGACACTGCCCGAATGCAATTCACTTGGCCTCAGTATGATGGGTGGATTCAGATTAGAAGCTGCCTTCAATGCGGTATTGAATGGTCATGCCGACACTGCAATTATCCTGGAAAATGATCTTTACCGTCACGGTAAAGAATCGGTGGTAGATGATTTTCTAAAAATTTGTAAAAATGTAGTGGTGCTTGACCACTCACCAAGTAGAACAACGGAAAAGGCAACGCTATTGCTATCTGCCGGGACTTTTGCTGAATCGGACGGAACATTAGTAAATAACGAGGGCAGGATGCAGAGATTCTTTCAGGTCTATCCACCCAAAGAGGTAATCTGTGAAAGCTGGCGATGGCTGCTCGATATTGGTACTGAAGCGCGGAACGAACGTATGAGTCAATGGAAAAATTTTGAAGATGTGACTCGTGCCATTGCAACGGATGAAATATTGTTTAAAGATATCGACAAGATAACTCCCCCACCTGATTTCAGAATAAATGGTCAGCGAATACCTCGCCAACCTCATCGATTTAGCGGACGTACTGCAATGCAGGCTGATGTAAATGTCAGCGAACCGAAGCCGCCGGTAGACACAGATTCATCACTGTCATTCACAATGGAAGGCTATCGTGGATTGCCACCTTCGTCCATGATCCCGTTCTTTTGGTCGCCCGGATGGAA
>JAEZBX010000080.1 GCA_023412765.1 Bacteroidota bacterium | reverse complement strand
CTTGTTCATGAAGGTCAGCTTGTGAAATTTCCAATCGTAATCTTCAACGGATGCGCAGTCGTTTGTCGCACTCCAACAGATATCATGAAGATAAAACCTAAGGTGGTTCAAAGAGTGCTACCTCACTTGAAGGATTGTCACTAACTGAATCGAACTATTTCGGCTTTTGCAGTATCAGAGGAAAGGAATAGGGAATAAGGAATAGGGAATAAGGAATAAGGGAGCTACTGCTTAATCCAAAGAGTCGGAATACATCAATTAATTCATTCTGGTCATTTATATCAGTCGCTTTTGTTCCAGTGTGGTTTTGATATTTTCGTGCGTCTTCCAGAATTTGGTTTCTATAGTGCGCATTATTCTTAGAAATTGCGGATCGTTTTTTACCGGATCAAAAGCAATGTCCATTTCATATAGAAGGATCCAATAGGCGTAGTTATCTTCTTTTGAAAATAGTTCCAAATGTTCAATTGTCTTTGGTACATTGTCTAGATGAGCATAATAGATGGCGAGATTGATATTCCCATAAATCGACTTATCATTCTGGGCAAACGTCTTGTAGCTTTCCAATAATTCGGCTGACTTCTCCTTGTAACCCATTTTCGAAAAAACAATTGCCGCCTTAAGATTCTCGTGTTGAAAAGGATTCAGTTGACGGCGTTCGCTATCTTCAACACCTTTTCTAAAGTATTTAAAGGCGTTGTCAAAATCGCGAAGGAGGTAATACATTCTGCCTAGCTCATAGTGAATATCTAACCTGGTCGTGTCCTTTTTATATTCTTTGAGGAGTAGATCGATGGCTTGGTCCTTATTCTTGTCACGAACATAATGAAACCAAATCCTAACATACGCAGCAATGGCATTTGTTGAATCATATGATACGGCCTTGTCAATGTACTTTACACCTTCGTCGAGAAAACCGGCTTGCATCAATGCGTTGCTTAAGTGTAAATATTTGAAAGAAGTGATTGCCGAATCGTGTGATGCAACATCGAGCTTTACACCCATAAGCGCATATTCAAGGTATTTGCCAGTATTAGGAATATGCCAGTGATAAAATTCGGTAAGAAAATGAATTGCTAACCCTGGATTCGAATTTTCCTCAAGTGACTTTTCGAGATATCCAACAGCAGTTGCATATTGCTTGGACTGCGCATACGACAAAGCTTTGGCTATAAGACTTTCGCTGAGATCAGGATCATATCTCATTGCCTGCTCAGCAAACGTATTCACCTCTATCCCATACTTTTTTACGGATTGAAACAAGTCCAGGTAATAATAAACCATCGCAGCGTTGGCATAGGCAAGCGCAAATTTTTCGTCCTCGTTAATTGCTTTCTTAAAATACGGGATAGATTCTTGCAGACTTTCTCCAGTGCCTAAATAAAATAGCTCTTTACCTTTCAGGAAATAGTCATAGGCTGCGACATTGTCAGTATATTTCTTTTCAATCTTTTTCTCTTCCTCTGGCGTAATAATCACTTGAATTTCCTTCGCGATATCTTTGGCGATTTCCTGCTGCAAGTCAAAAATGTCGCTGGCCTGTTTTCGGTACTGCTTGGCCCAAAGATGCTTGTCTGTCGGCCCTTCGATCAATTGAATATTCAGTACGATATTCTCACCTATTTTCTGTCCGCTTCCCTCAACAAAATAGTTGGCATTTAATTCCTTCGACATTTCAGGTATCGACTTCGTTGTATTCCTGTACTTTTCCGCTGAAGTCCTGCTGATCACTTTCAACTCCTTTATCTGATAGAGATTATTAAGGGTAGATTCCATCAGTCCATTGATCAAATAGACATTCGTGGAATCGTTGCTATCGTTTATGAAAGGCAAAACCGCGATAGACTTCTCAAGCGAGTCCGATTCAGAAGAATTAGAGAAGTAAGAAATTCCGACGGCAATAATGACCGCCAATGTGACGGACAAGGCAACGATGATTTTTCCTTTGCCAGCGCGTGCGGGAAGATTTTCTTCTGGAATTTTCGTGGGATCAGCATGTGCTATTTCCTCGCGATCCCTTTTCCCAACTTCACCCGGCGGATATCCATAATACTCGCGAAAACATTTTATGAAATAAGAGGTACTGCCAAATCCTACCTGATGGGAAACCTCCGAAACATTCGCTTCTGTGGTCTTCAACAATTCCATGGCTTTTGTCAGCCGGACCTGGCTAATGAGCTGGCTGACGGAAAGATTGGTCTCCTTTTTCACCTTGCGCAGAAGGTTGGAACGACTCATATTCATTTCCTCCGCAAGCTCCGACACTCCAAACTGTTCGTTCGAAATGTTCTTTCCTACGATGGTGTTGAGTTGATTTAAGAAGTCCTTTTCAGTGTTAGGCAGTTCTGACATTTCGTAAATAACGAAAAATGGACGTACTGGATGCCTGCAGCAGCCAAGGTTTGTATTCCATTTTTTAACCCCAATTTATCGCTTAAGAAGTCGAATTGCATCATAGTTTATATCGTTGCGTCAAAATTTATATCGATTCCAGCAAATTTGATGGTTTTTGCCGCAAACCTGATTGGCCCGACGAAGGTGGTCACCCGTTCTTTGAGTTATTGAAATCAATAACCATCTAACTCCAAATCCATGAAAACAAAACAAATCTCCTTCGTAAAAATGACTATCAGCGCCACACTTGTTCTTGCTTCCTTTATAATTGTAGCATGCGGTGGAAAAAATAACGCTGCAACTTCTGACTCACCTGCCACTGCAAAAACAGCGGCCGTAAAAGCGCCTGATATCGACCTCCACACAGCGGTTCTAACCGACAACATCGACGCAGTAAAACAGCATATTGCCGCTGGCAGCAATCTAAATGAAAAAGACCCCTTTGGCGGGTCGAGTCCGCTCATTACGGCATCCCTATTTGGGAAACCCGAAGCAGCAAAGGTATTGATCGAGGCCGGAGCTGATGTGAATTTCCAGAACAACGACGGGTCGACTGCCCTTCATACCGGCTCATTTTTTTGCCGTCCGGAAATAGTGAAAATGCTTTTAGAAAGCGGAGCTGACAAATCAATAAAAAACAAGTTTGGTGCAACTGCTTATGAATCAGTCGCCGCACCTTTTTCTCAAACAAAGAATACGTACGACATGATGGGCAAGATCCTGGGTCCCATGGGTCTTAAACTTGATTACGCTTATATTGAAAAGACCCGTCCGGAGATCGCAGCGATGTTAAAATAATTTAAAGCCACAAATAACTCTAACCATGTCAACCAGAAGATACGACATCGATTGGGTACGGGTCATCGCCATCGGACTCCTCCTCATATACCATACCGCCATAGGCTTTCAATCCTGGGGTATAATGATTGGTTTCATCGCCACGGAAAAGCCCTGGCCTTCACTTTGGATACCTATGGCTGTAATGAATATCTGGAGAATTCCGCTTCTCTTTTTTGTGTCGGGCATGGGGGTTTATTTCGCAATTCAGAACAGGAACTGGAAGCAGCTCATCGTGGAAAGAGCGCAAAGAATACTCTTACCTTTCCTGTTTGGTATGTTCGTCATGGTACCTCTGGGAATACTCCTTTGGCAATATCATTATGGCTGGGAATTAAGCTATTCATATAACCCCGGCCACCTGTGGTTCCTGGGAAATATTTTTGCCTATGTGATCATTCTGTCACCCCTGTTCTATTATCTCAACAATAACAAAACCGGAAAGATCATTCGCGCCATGAAAACTATGCTAAGTACACCTTTGGGACTCGTACCCGTTTTCGCCGTGTTCGTTGCAGAGGCAATGCTAGTGAACCCGCGACCATTCGAACTATACGCAATGACATGGCACGGTTTCATCATAGGCCTCTTGGCATTCGTATTTGGCTATTGCTACGTTATCAGCGGCGACACATTCTGGAAAATGATTACCAAATGGCGTGGGTTGTTTCTAGCGATCGCTGTTGTCCTATGCGCGGTTCGTTTGACCCAGTTCCAACCCTTTGCTCCCAACTCCCTGATTGCAATAGAATCGAATTGCTGGATCGTTGCTGTTTTTGCGTTTGCTCACCGGTATCTAAACCGTCCAGGGAAGGCATTGAATTACCTGAGCCAGGCTGCATACCCGGTTTACATATTACATATGCTTTTCCTATATGTCGGTTCTATCATCATCTTTCCCCTAAGTATCCCCTCATGGGTTCAGTTTGTCTTGCTTTTGTTGTTCACCGCCAGCGGTTGTTTCCTGGCATATGAATTTATTGTGAAACGAATTCATGTGATTAGGCCACTTTTTGGGTTAAAAGTTAAGCGGCCGACCCGTGTAGACGTTGCCCTTTCATAGCCAGATTGCGACATATTTATACTGCCAGCCAAAGTGAGTCAAAAGTCCATGACGTTTACTTTGGCTGCATTCTTACTTGTGTAGGACAAATGGGTTTAGCTCTTCTGCAGACCAGGGGAAATGGATAAAATTTGGGTAAACAAAATTTATCGTATCCGTCGGCGTTAACAAGAGTTGCGTGTATTGACTTTCACTGCTATATTCAATGCACCTGTACCGAACCTTTCCGTATGAGAATCATTATCATTCTTTCCTTGATATCCTCTGGATATTTCGCTAACGCGCAATTCAAGGCAAAGGAGAAAGAGAAACCCGTAGACTTGTTCGAACAACCCCAGCAAACAAAAAAGCCACACCTGTTTCTGAATGCTGTTAAGACTCCGATCGTGCTAATCGGGCTTGGTACATACTCATGTCTCAGCGATGATGTGATTAATCGGTATGCTGTCAGGGAGGAAAGAAATGAGCATATGCCTGACTTCCAAACGAAGGTCGACAACTATTTGATGCACGCGCCCATTGTGCTTGTCTATGGACTTAACATTGCCGGCGTTAAAGGGAAAAACGATTTCACAAACAGAACACTGCTCCTGATAAAATCAGAAGCTATCATGGCCGCACTAACGTTTTCTTTTAAGTCGCTTACGAAAGTTCCGCGGCCAGACGACACCGATATTCAATCATTTCCATCAGGACATACCGCGCAGGCTTTTGCTACAGCAACATTCATGGCAAAGGAATACGGTGATCAGAGTGTATGGTATGCAGTGGGTGCCTATGGTATCGCTTCAACCGTAGGGGCTATGCGCATTTTGAACAATCGTCATTGGGTATCAGATGTTTTAGCTGGTGCCGGGATTGGAATATTATCTACCAACCTTGCCTATCTCACTCACCGGTACAAGTGGAAAAACAAACCTTCCCAACTAACTGTAGTTCCGTCTTATGCAGCGGGGCCGGGGTTTTATGTTAGCTATACTTTTAGATAGTTTAGGGTTTAAAGTTTAAAGTTTAAGGTTTGAGGCTTGAGGTTTGAGGTTTCGCCAGATGTACTGGCATCCTTACTCCCTACTCCCTACTCCCTATTCCTTATTCCTACGTCAACTACACACATTTCACTCCAACATTCTCCTTAGATAATTCACCTGGCCAAGATGGTAATTTAGATGGAGTGACAACTGCATCAAGACATAGGCAGTAGACACGCCCGGTTTATCAAAAAATATGGGGTAAGGAGATTCTAGTTGATCAGCACTGAAGTTTCCCAATGTCTTTTTTATCATTGACGAAAGGTCTTCCAGTTCGGAAACCAGTTCGCTCTTAGGCACATGTTTCCTCTTAAATTCTTCATCACGATTTCGGACGTAACCTGTGTTAGCTAATGTTGCTCCGATTAAAAAATTCATACCACCAATGATATGGAGCACGAGATTCCCGCAGGAGTTTTTAATTGAGCCCGCTGTTTTCCATATGTTTTCCTCGCTCCTGAATAGCTTTATTTCTTCAATCAGTTTACTGATGTCTCGTTCGTAAAAATCTGACAGAGTCTTGTTTAGCATACTTTAATAGTAGGCAACAAATCTAACACTTGAAAATATTCGAAAAAAACGATACCGTCCATCACTAATTTCAAAGCCGGTTGGGATCAAGAAGCAAAAACATCTGTAGCTAAATTCTTTCACGTTCCTAACGTAGCAGGTCTACATTGCTAATCGCTGTAACACGTCTGATACCTATCGCTACTGTCAACAACGTAATCAGCGAAAATGCAATACCAACAAAAATGAATATTGTGATGTCCAAAGGTGCATGGTGATTAAACTTTGTATGCCATTGATCGATCAGGTACCAAGCTATCGGAGAAGTGACGATCGAAGCAATAATCAGAACACCCAGATATTGAACGAAAAATAATCTCACTATATCACGAAAACCAGCACCCACAACTTTGCGAACACCAATTTCCTTTTTCCTTTGATACGCGTCGAGCAATGAAAGTCCTAAGATGCCCAACAGGGAAATTAGAATTGTAAGAACTGAAAAATAAGAGGCAATCATTACAACGGTGGCCTCTTGCTTGTATTGCTCCTGCAACGTATGGTCCAGGTACCGATATACGAATGGTTCATTCGGAAAATATTTGACCCAAACCGCTTTCAGCTCGTTCATACTTCTATATGCTTCAGGTTTTAAAGCGACAAGGACATTGACGATCCGGTAGTTATGCGGAACAAAAATTTGTGGTTGCACCGGATTGTAAAGCGACTTGTAGTGTATATCACCCACTACACCAATGACACGTCTATCGCCTCCCCATTTCACTGTTTGGCTCAACGGATCAGTCCAGCCCAACGCTTTCACTAGTGCATCATTTACAATAGAGGCGCGCTCGACCAGATGCTGATGAGTGGTCAACTCGTCTTTAAATGCTCTAACGCGAGAGAATTGCATTGAATCTTCAGGCGTGCTAATCGCGACAATATTGTCCGGTCGGAAACCAACATCATAATTTTGGATATAATCAATCTGCCTATAGATGACCGTTGTTGCAGTTGAGCAATGCATGATAATTGTTGCCACCACAAGATCCGGTGGCCTTGCACCCTGCATTTTCAGTCAGAACCTGCCGATAACTATATACGGCCAAAAAAATCTTCGGCCCGATGCAACCTGAGCGGCTTCCCGCGCGTCTTATACATAAATCTCTTATGTATTAATCTATTATGCATTCACCTGAATTATTAAAAGGCACCCTACAGACGATCGTCCTGAAAGTACTTAAAGACTACGGAAAGATGTATGGCTACGAAATCACGCAGAAAGTAAAAGAACTTTCGGACGGACACATCCTCCTCACTGAAGGCGCTTTGTACCCGGCCTTACACAAGCTGGAAGCCGAAGGAATGCTTAGAACTGAAATAGTCAACATTGGAAAGCGGATAAGGAAATATTATATACTCACACCCCCAGGCAAGCTGGAAGCGAAAGAACGTGTTACGGAATTTGTGAGTTTTATACAAACCATGGGAACTGTGCTTCAGGTAAAGTTGAGCTAATCACAACGTCGTGTCTGAACTGACGAAAGACCATATAAACTATATTATCAAGGACCTTCATTACCGGGGAATCGTGCTGGAGGGTCTTGACGATGAAATCGTCGATCACATCTGCACCAATGTTGAGGAGCAGATGCGCTCAGGGAAAAGATTTATAGATGCGTATACGTTGACATTGCAATCGTTCGGAAATACGGATGGCTTGCAGGAAACGCAAAAACAAATTATCCAGATCCACACAAAAAGTTCTCCGATGTTAAAGAGCTATTTTATTCTCGCTTTGCGCAATCATCTCCGGAACAAGTTTTACACTGCCATCAATGTCGCAGGCCTTGCAATCGGCATCGCCTCGTGTATCATCATTATGATCTTTGTAAAACACGAACTTGGTTATGATACATTTAACAAAAACGCTGACCGAATTTATCGAGTCAACACGGAACTGCGTTTCGGTGCTATGCACAAGCGACTCGCTGAAGCAGCACCACTATTGAGTGATCTGTTTCCGCAGAGCTATCCCGAGGTAGAGAGCGCAGTTCGATTATGGACGTGGGGAAATAACGCTTTTCGCCGACCTGACCAGGTTGAAACTATCCAGGAGGAAGTTATATGTGCAGATAGTACGTTGTTCAATATTTTTTCGCTCCCATTGCTTGAGGGAGACCTTCGTACTGCATTAACAGAACCTCAGTCTATAGCTATAAGTAAAAGTACTGCAGCTAAATTTTTCCCCGACGGCAATGCTCTAGGAAAATTGTTAATACGCAATGATGATGTTACCCACAAGGTAACGGCAGTATTTGAAGACATCCCCACCAATAGTCATTTTCACGCCGATGTTTTTGTATCTATGTCAGGTGTAACCGAGGGAAAAAACCTGAGTCTGGTTGGCGGGGGCTGGATGAATATTTATCTACTGCTTCGTGAAGGTGCCGATCCCAAACAACTTGAAGCGAAGTTTCCAGGTTTTATTGCGAAACATGTAGCCCCACAGTTAGCAAGTGTCCTCCAAGGTGATTTTACGATTGAAAAGTTCAGGTCAGAGGGAAATCTATGGACATACTGGCTCACGCCGCTGCGCGACATTCATCTTCATTCTAACTTAGAAGGCGAAATCGAAGTAAACGGAAGCATTACCACTGTTTATCTGTTTGCCGCAATAGCAATCTTTATTCTGGTTGTCGCGTGCATTAATTTCATGAACCTTTCCACTGCAAGATCTGCGAACCGGGCGCGTGAAGTTGGCATACGCAAGGTAATGGGATCACTTCGCACGCATCTGGTGCGTCAGTTTTTGACAGAGTCGTTCGTACTTAGTTTTGTTGCTTTCATTCTCGCTTTAGGTATTGCATGGCTATTTCTACCAGTATTCAATAACCTTGCACAAAAGCAGCTTTTGATACCCCTTGAAGAACCTCAGTTTTATATCGGGCTCTTTGTTGCTTTTTTGATTGTATCATTCCTGGCCGGGTTGTACCCCTCCTTCTTTCTTTCCTCATTTAAACCAGTTAATGTTTTGAAGGGAAAGCTCGTGCTTGGAACAAAGAGCAGTATAGTTCGCAGCAGCCTGGTTGTTTTTCAATTTGTTATCTCAATCTTCCTGATAGTGGGCACAATTGCCATACAAAAACAACTTCATTACTCGCAGCAAAAAAGGCTAGGGTTTCAAAAAGACCAGGTGGTCATTGTAAGAGGAGGCCACCACCTGGGCAATCACTTACAAGCATTCAAAGATCAAGCGCTCCAAAACACTGTTTTTACTTCTGGTACAATCAGCGGGTTTTTACCGGTATACGCAACGTGGCGAAGCAACAATACTTTTTGGCCAGAAGGAAAAGTTCCAACGGGTGAAGACATGGATATGATGGTATCAATGCAGGACTGGGATGTGGATTATGACTATATCAACACAATGGGAATGAATATTATTTCAGGCCGCACTTTTTCACTCGACTACCCGTCTGATTCGACAGAAAGTGTTATCCTAAACCAGGCTGCTGTCGCCGCATTTGAATTTGGAGCCAATCCCCTCGGAAAAAAAATAAGCACCTTTACGGCGATGAACCCAGATGGAACGCCAGATCCGGAATCTATTAAAGCCTGGACTGTTATCGGCATCGTCGAGGATTTTCATTTTGATAACATGCGCGAAAACATCGGATCACTTGGATTATTTTTAGAACGTTCGAATGGTTTTATTGCTTTTCGCTTTAAAGGTGAAAGCGCCGATGTTGCAGTTGACAAACTAGAAACTCTTTGGAAAAAGTTTGTCCCTGAGAAGGCATTTCATTATTCATTCCTTGATGAAGATTATGGCAAGATGTATGATTCTGAAAAACGGTTGGCTTCCATCTTCGGAATCTTTTCGGGGCTCGCTATAGTTATTGCATGTCTTGGTTTATTCGCATTAGCAGCATTTACTGCAGAGCAGCGTACAAAAGAAATAGGGATACGCAAATCCCTGGGTGCAAGTGTAAACAACATTGTATTCCTATTGTCCAGGGAATATGGAAAGCTGGTGCTTGTGGCATTTGTGCTTAGCACTCCCGTTGCTTGGTATGGTATCCATTGGTGGATACAAGGCTATTCATACCGGGCCGACATTGGTATTAGTGTTTACCTCGTGGCCGGCGTTATTGCGTTCGTAATAGCACTGTTAACTATCGGTTACCAATGCATTCGCGCGGCAAGGATGAATCCGGCGCACTCTCTAAGGAGTGAATGAGTTTTTAGTTTAAGGTTTAAGGTTTAAGGTTTAAGGTTTAAAGTTTAAGGTTTGAGGTTTGAGGTTTCGCGCGAAAGTCAATTTCTGCTGATATTATAATGCATTTTAGACTTTGACAGCAAATCTTTTGAAGTGGCACAACTTTAAACTTTAAACCTCGAACTTTAAACTATTCAGCTTTGAGGTTTCGCTCGATCACAAGGCGTAGAGCTTTGGCTCGAGCGACCCGACAATTATTCGGGATCGGTGTTCGTTATTCCTTGTTCGATATTTGATATTCAACGTGTCGGCCACCTAAACGGATTGCCTCTCGTTCACAACCACGTCAGTTTGTAAAGCTAATGACTCATCATCTTTGTCATGCCCGTACCTATTGACGAAAGTTCTTTTTACGCGCTGTGAGGTTCTAAAATATGGGATCCAAATTGCGGCTGCAACCATGCTTCGGATGATTGTGCTTGTATATTCACTCGTATTTGTATCAGGCGCCACTAATTGAATCAGAATCAAATCGAAAAATAACCAGGCTATGGGAACACCATAGTAAAATTGCATGAGGTGTGGAACGGAACTCCTTCGACGGAAAAAAAGTACAGCAACCAATATAGAAAATACTGCCATACTTGCATTATAGACCTGCTCCAGAAAACCCACAGCCGCCAATCCAGTATAACCATTTACGTAGTTGATCAACCACGGCTGACCGTTTAATAGTTGGAAATCTGTAACGAAACTGAAAAACATTTGTACTGGGACTAGCACAACACCGATTGCCGGCAATATCAACCATCCCTCTATACGCTGGCCCCAGGATGCGGGATAGTGCGCCTGAGGATCATATTTTGTATAACCATAGAAAGCCATGTATATACTAACGCAGAGTATTATCAGCAATACCAAGATGCCTGGCCACAATGGCGCGGCGGATACACTTTCAACCGACGGGTCCCAGGAAAGATAGAAGGATGAATTTTCCCTCATTTTCCCATGGTCGGAGATAAAAGACTTGATTGCTTCCTTCGGTAGCGCATCAGTTTTGGTCTGATACTCCGTTGTAATTGTAACTAATGAATCGTGATAACTTGAGGTGTAACTATACTTGTAATAATCATTATCAATATGTATGTCATCTGCAGTAATACTCCAATCCGTTGGTAAGTGAACGCGAATCTCGTGTCTCTTGTCAACGGGATAGTCAAGTCGATATGGCGCATCCCGATCCAGCGACTTAGATACATCAAAGTATGACTCCAACGTCATTGCCCTGACCTTACAAAACATTTTTTTACTGGTTTCATCTTCCATTTCCCAAAAGCCCTTGATCAAATACTTTTCAATTGTCACCAACTGGTTTTGATCGCGGTTATCCTCTACTTTCATGTCCTCGGCCAATACAATGTCAGGATACTGCTCTGCGTAATAATCTTTATAATTTTTTTGGATAACATCAAGTCTGCGGTTAGATAGACTCGATCGTTCTCTGTCAGCGGCACGTCCTTCAAAGACTGTCCGAACTTCCATAGTAGCTCCACCGCCAATGGAATCCATATGAAAAGTTTGGATTTCCTTTTGGTAGCCTAACATCCTTGAGATAAGTTTTGTCAGGTTACCTTCTTTTTTCAATACGAGACCTATTTGATAGCCTGGAAACGAATACGTATCGAGCGTGCCTCCCTGATTGCTTATGGTCGGGTCAACATAAAATGTTTTGCCCTTAAATTCGAATCCGACTACGCAATGATCGAATGCAACTATTGAAGGGAGACTCTCATTAATTCTTTCACCTTCCGTCGTGTTGACAAGTACAGGGTATGCATCAACACCCCGAAATGCCAATATCGTGCAAAGCAAGAGCGACTTGTCCTTGCAATCTCCGAAACGTTGATTCAAAACCATCAACGGAGAATGCGGTTTATATCCGTTTAGGCCACCTTCAAACCCTAAGTATCGGATGTCATCCTGAACAAAACGAATCGCATTCATCACAAACTCTTCGGAGGTACTGTCAGTTAG
Organism: Bacteroidota bacterium; assembly: GCA_023412765.1. Lineage (GTDB taxonomy): Bacteria > Bacteroidota > Bacteroidia > Cytophagales > Cyclobacteriaceae > Chryseolinea. The sequence continues at coordinate 7,752 of JAEZBX010000080.1, read as the reverse complement.
TATCCGATCAACTTTTTTCTTCAGCATCCTCTTGTCATAGTCAGTTACCTTATAAAGGTTCACCCCCCATTGACTGACTTCCTGCCAGCTGTTGAAAGAAGAAATGACAACACGTTGAAACGGGTTATACCAATCTGGCACGTTCGAATCCGTCATTACTCCTTTTGCTTTTTCATTAATCCATAAGTAAGACACATGCTTCCCTTCATTATTAATTGTTGGTTGGATGTTGGTATTGAGGTTTTTGATATTGATTTTTACAGCAGAGGGAGAGATCAATCTGTAGATGTTTTTGTCGAATGCAATCCTGCGATCCAAATAAAATTCTTCCATAACGTTCCCCTCAAAAGCAGGATTGAACCCTTTTATCGTATAGGAATATTCTAAAATATCCCCCAACCGGATATCAGGCAGGTTAATGATAGCTGTGATGCTCTCATCATAAAGAAAGCGATCCATACTTTCCTCATGCTGAATCGTCTTGATACTCTTTGGCAATTTATTTATTACTTCAGCACCTCGATGAATTGTAACATCGTGGAAAATAAGTGTCTCATAGGTAGGGTCAAACGTTACAGCGATGTCTGCATTTTGTTGGATGCCCTCGTTATTTAAAAACTTATATGAATAACGATGATAAACTTCCTGCAACTCAACATTCTCCTGTTTTTCAAGCAGCAAGTAATATACCCCTGATTCCTGCCCAGCCGGCGGCAAGGCCTCTCGGTTTAAATAAAAAGTCTGAATCCATGATTTTTTTGGATGAATGAGAGGATGTATATTTTGTGCAAAAGCAGATGCCAGAACAATCAAATACAAGATTGCCAGCATGAAAGACTTCTTCATCGAGTTCTCGAGTTAACGGTATACTCAAGATAGAAAATTCCATTTCATTTGTTTGAACCAAGTACCATTTCGGATGAAATTCCAGATTTACTCATCCTAGTTTAAAGTTTAAGGTTTAAGGTTTAAAGTTTAAGGTTTGAGGTTTCGCGCGAAAGTCAATTTCTGCTGATATTATAATGCATTTTAGACTTTGACAGCAAATCTTTTGAAGTGGCACAACTTTAAACTTTAAACCTTGAACTTTAAACTATTCAGCTTTGAGGTTTCCCTCGATAAGGCGTAGAGCTTTGGCTTGAGCGTCCCGATAATTATCGGGATCTGTGTTCAATATTCCGTGTTCAATATTCAATATTCATTTCCGAGCCTCAGATCAACCATGCGCTTTATCAGCCAATTCCGTCGCTCTCTTCAACAGCTCCGGCTCGGACATTTTTGCAACATAATCAGCAAAAGATTTTGTCGGACCTCGCCAGCGCAATTCCTCCACATCTTTAAAAAGTTGGGCGTCGGTTCTCAAGGTTGCAAGTCGCTTAAACAACAAGGCTTGCTCCCGGTTTTTTCTCAGCGCTTTCTCCGGCCATGACTCGATCGGACCATATTGTTTCAGAAGTTGCATCGCAGTGCTCTTCCCTATCCCGGGAATTCCTGGGTATCCGTCGGCGCTATCGCCAACCAAAGCCAAATAGTCGGGGATCAGTGCCGGTTCAACACCAAACTTTTTCCGAATAGCATTTGCATCGCGAATGGCCCCTGCTCTTCTATCGATTTGAACCACCCTGTCCTCGCGCACGCACTGTGCAAGATCTTTGTCAGGCGTCCAAATGCAAACTTTATCTACTTTGGGATCCGCTTCTGCGATACGCGCGGCGGATGCAAGTCCATCATCAGCTTCCAAATCAGTCATGGGCCACACAACGATTCCCATAGACGTCAACGCCTCTTCCAACGGCTGAAACTGTTTCAGCAACACCCAATCCATACCTTCTGAAGTTTTGTAATCAGGCCACAATTCGTTGCGAAAAGATTCGATGACATGATCCGTTGCCACCCCCAAATGCGTTGCTCCCTCATCAATCATTTGCAACACACCATAAAGAACTCCTACGACGGCTCCGAATGGTTTATCTTTGCCTTTGTTGTAGCTCCTGTGCCCGTAAAAGTGGCGGAATAGTTCATACGTGCCGTCAAGAAGGTGAACGATCATGCAACGCTTCCCACAATTTTATCAGAAAAAATGAATACTCAGATCTATTTTGAAATCGATTTGATGGTCACAACCTTATCGCTAAGCGTCGAAGGTACTTTGATTGTCGGGCCTTTGGTTGAACCCCTTCCGATCGGTTTACCTGTCAAAGCATCTGTCCAGATCATCTCGTAATTCCCATTCGGAATGTTGGTTCTGAGGTCATAGGTTTTGCTGGCAAGAGATTCAACATAAATAACCCACATTTTGCTCCCATCGGAAAGTGTCCAGGTCGATGCGCCCGGCGCGGCGACAACGGCGGTGAGATCCGGCTTTAGATTGATGAAACCTATTTGGCTAAAGAAACGCTTTAGCGCACCAAGCTGCTTGCGCAGTGTAGGACTTCCACCGCCTGGTGCCTTATATGTTGTGTCCTGGCCGTGCTCCGCCTCTGCGGAAAAGGAATAATCAAGGTGGTTGAACAACCCGCCGCCGGCCATCATAAAACGCCAGGCTTGTCTTCTATAAGTAGCGTCAAGCCTGCCGGCGAATCCTGTTTCATTAAAACCAATAACCTTATTTAGGTGATAGTTTTCGTGCGCTGCGGCAGGGAACGTATAATGAAAATTGAAGATGGAAATGTTTGGATCGGGGTCAGTTATGGGATATCTGAAATTGCTGATATTCTGTGCTATCAGGTGCTTCTTGGGTAACCTGGATTCTTCATCCTTGATCCACGCCGCCACCTTCCGCTGCCACGCGTTCGACTTCTCCGACACCACCTGCATCATCGATCGCCAGTCATCGGATGGGCCATACGCATTTGCGATCATGGTCGTATCTACCTGATCCGCCCAGGGTTCATTCTGAATTTCGAAATAAATATTATCGAACATATTCAACTCACGGACGATCTTGCGAACATATTTCTCCTGGTGAGCCAGAATGTTTCCGTTCTCCAGCGTATTAACATTTCGTCCCGAAAGGGTATCGGTGTCATTAATATTATTCTTGTTGTTCAGGGCACTATAGTTCCACCCGCCGCCATAATGGGCAGAAAATAGAACCACTTCAACGATCACGTCTGTATACGATGCCTGTTGAACAAAATTCTTAAGCCGATTGAAATATTCCTCATCCCACTGGTTAAGGTCAAACTTATTTCCACCCAGCGTATAGCCCGAAACGTTGCTTCGTTTCCACGGCAACAAGATATCTTCAGAACGCGGTGCCAGCGTGTTGTTCTCAATACCAAAATCTCCGGTTTTTTCGATATATGCTCCTGTAAAAAGGCGTGTAGTATTAAGGGCATCTTGATTCAACGCGTCAAGATAGATCTGATAATTAAAGCCTTTGTTGATTACAGCACCATAGTGCTCACCCGAACCGATTAAGATCAAAGGCTTTCCCTTATAGCTAAAGTAGTGAGGATTTTGAGGATGCGATACAAGTGGCTGGCCGTTGATGCTAATCGTAACAAATAATATCAGAACGGCAGTTAGAATCTTATTCACGGTTTATATGAGCAGTTTGGTTGGGGATGGATGTCACAGCATTAGTATGTATTTTGCCAGATTGGTTTTGCTAATTTGGAACATTTTTTACAATTCCGTTAGCGAAATTGACAGCAATAATTTAATCCTATTTCGTCCAGTTAGAAAAAAGGTATAAGGAGTAAGGAATAGGGAATAAGGGTGGGGTTCTCAAGGTGTGCATCCTAATACCCAATTACCTATACTTCATTCTTTTCTTGAATAAAAATACCCTGCTTATGAAAGCAGGGTATTTGTTGTTACTAGAAGTTTGAGACCTGGTGATACTATCCCAGGAAAGATTTCAGCGAACTGCTCCGCGAAACGTTTCTTAATCGGCGTAAACCTTTTTCTCGAATCTGCCTTACTCGTTCGACAGTAAGGTTAAATCGGTGAGCGATATCTTCCAAAGAATGAGTACCTGAACCGCCAAGTCCGAAGTAAAGGGAAATAACATCCCGCTCTCTGTCGGTCAAAGTGGAAAGCGCTCGTTCAATTGCAGTGCGAAGTGATTCAGCTAATAAGCCCGAATCCGGGGTATCTTCAGAATCATTTTCCAAAACGTCCAATAAACTATTTTCCTCGCCTTGCGCGAAAGGAGCATTCATCGAAAGGTGACGTCCACCATATTTTAATGCCTTATCAACGTCATCCACAGAAAGGTTCAACTCGTCGGCCACTTCCTGGTTGGAAGCTTCTCGCTGGTGTCGTTGCTCCAATTCCGAAAGCGTCCGATTAATTTTATTTAATGATCCAAGACGATTCATCGGTACGCGAACGATCCTCGATTGATCGGCCAGCGCCTGCATGATAGACTGCCGAATCCACCAGACAGCATATGAGATAAATTTGAAGCCACGAGTAGGATCGAAACGCTTTGCAGCTTTTATTAAACCCACATTTCCCTCATTGATCAAATCGCCGAGTGACAGACCACCATTTTGATATTGCTTTGCAACGGAAACCACAAACCGTAGATTAGCCTTGGTCAGCTTTTCAAGGGCAACTGGATCACCCGCTTTGATCCTGTTAGCAAGTTCTACTTCCATCTCGCTTGAAATCAATTCGACCTTACCAATCTCCTGAAAATATTTTTCCAGAGACTCGCTCTCTCGATTTGTAATTTGTTTTACAATTTTTAATTGGCGCATATATAATTTTAACTTTCTACTCTTTTACAAAACAAACATCAACTACAAACACCACCAGGTTATGTAGCAATTCCCTTACGTTCGGTTGAGACTGCTAGATCGACTGCCAGCGAACTGGGTTAAGACGGGGGGTTTAGAAACTGTCGGCTAATACCGTAGCGGTCACACGGTTACATAACACATTGCTTCAGTAAAAGATTTCAAAATTCACGAAATCAATTTTGAAATTCGAAGTCTGCTATTTCAAACGTTAGCGCTACACTGACTTTTTTTCTTCGGACGCTATGAGTCGCAGTTTCCTGGTTCCTGCGCCCGAAACTACCAATAATTACACCATAAAAAAATGGTTTTCTGACTATGACGCCTTCTCTGCTTTTATCAGTTGTAACAGACGGTACATTACAAAAGGCATCACAGGAGAAAGCCGTAATGTTCGTTTAATCGATCAAACAGATCGTCAGCGTTGACCTTTTTCTTATAGAAAGGTTCGAATGGATCACCGATTTTCTTTAATCTTTTAAAAATATTCTCATAGTCAAATTTGTCGGGGCTCAGATCGTCAGTAACCTCCTCCCATAGCAGGGGCGTTGCAACGGCTGGCGAATCTCCAGTAACAAGGGAATACGGCGCGACAACGCTTCCACCCTTTTCATTCATGGAATAATCCAATGAAACTTTTCCATAGCCGCTCTCATCAGAATCTTTCAACGCGACAAGATCAGGCATTTTGATGCGGCTTAGTCTGCAGAGAAACGCTGCAACTTCTTTTGCTGCCGAATACTCACTTTTGGAATCCAAAGGGACGTAAATGTGTAACCCGGATTTTCCATCTGTTTTTATGAAGGATGGGAGGTGCAATCCATCAAGGATAGACTTGATACCTATAGCAGCCTGTATTGCTTTGCCAGATTCATAATCCGGCGAATCGACAGCTATGACCAAATAATCGGGGGAGTCAGGAGCCTTCATTCTCGAATGCCACGGACTAAATTCCAGGCATCCCATCTCAACAAATAACATCAAGTGTTCCCTCTCGTTACAAAGCAAGCCTTGCTCTTTGCTTTGAGTTGTACGTTTCGGTCTAATCCAATCCGGTACCTGATCTTCATCATCGCCAAACAAATTATTTACAGTGAGGGACGTAAGCGCTTGCGGTGCCCCTGAATAACGTCGCGTGTTCTGCTCGCGGTCTTTCAAATACGGTAGAATGTATTCGGCAATTTTGTTGTAATAATCCAATATATCCTTCTTCTCGACCTTCGGTTGTCTGAAAATGGCTTTTTCAAGGCCAGTAAAATAGATGTCATGCTTGAGTTTGTAATCGGGTTGCTTTGGACCTCTTTCTACCACCTTTGGAGGTGTTGCCTTGGTAGCCTTGACGTTTTCTTTTTTTGTTGGAGGTTTTACTTCTGACTTGCCCGTAGGGAACACAAACTTCTGGGGCTTCTCTTTCTTCCTGACGACAGGCAGGTCAGGCAGTGAGTCAAATTCCTTTTTGATCGCTTCGTCAAACTCGAAAGGAGTTTCATCCCAGACTTTGTTAGAAGTGCTGTGAAAAAAATAAAGACCAGGAATCTCATCGCTGACATTCAATTGATGATTGGACGATTGCAGATTATTGAGAATACTGTTGTAGTTCATTTCATAAAAGAGCGCCGACTCCCCCTGAATACCTTCTACGCTTATCCTGTCATTGACGGAATGGCCAGCCCTGGTAATATAAAGACGTATGAGTTGGTCGCGATCGGGTCTGTCCTGGCAAGCCATGAAGATCTCCAGGATAGTCTTGAAAGCCTTCGTATTCTTTCTAATTAGCATATATGCTATCCATTATTAAAAAAATCATCCTCTGCTATAATAGGGTTATTCTTCCATGAGTTGTATGATATTTCCGAAGCCATCTTCAAACAACGCCTCAATACCATATTCTGTTCTGGATGGTACCTTTCTAAACAGAACTCCCAGGCTCGTCAATCTATCATATTCCTTGTTGATATCATCCGTAGTAAAAACTATAACTGGAATACCCGCTTTGTACAATCCTTGCTGAAAACGCTTAGCGAGCGCGTTGTGATTGGGCTCAAGCATCAGCGAGACACCATCAGGATCCTCCGGTGACCTAACAATTGAAATCCACTGACCCGGTACGAATAGTTTTTCGACAAAACCCAACACAGTTGTATAAAACTTAAAGGCTTTGACCGGATCGCTTACAAATACGCTTGTCATTCCAATTTTCATGGTTGGGTAATTAAGTATTGTGAACTTGATTTACCCATGAAAATAAGGAACTTAATAGACATCTTTTAGGATTGGATCCTTGCTACAAAATCATAGAAGTAAAAAATATTACCGCAACGGTTACTGAAGAAATACTAAGAAAATAACGGTATCTGGCGTATTCATTTTGTCGAATGAGAAACAAACTAGTGAAGAGCAGAATATAAGGTATCGGTAAAAGCCAGGGAAAATAGACAGTGCCAGGCGCCCGGTACATCAACGCGTACTCGCCATGGTCAACGCCTACTCTCTTCATGGTGTTGAAGATTGGTGTGAACTCCATGCACACAAGCTTTTTGTCCTCAGCATCGTAATCGTAATTCACATGCACCTTATTCGGAACCTGGAACTCATGTTCTGTAGTCTTCATAAAAGAAGAAACAGCACTGTATGTGCTATTCAATCCTTTTTGATAACCTGATACGGCATAATCTAGCTCGGTGTTGACAGGAAGAAAATAGTCAAGTATAACGAGGAAGCTTAGAAAAGCAATCGGGTAACAAAAAAGCCTGGCAATTTTATAAGTTGCAGCCTCTCGAATTACCCGCTTTCTCTCCTTTTCTAACTCCTCCGCTATAGCTTCATTGTGATAGACTTCATCAAATTCCTCAGCGGTGTCTTGTCTGAATACACCATCTTCTGAATCATCGTAACTAAAAGAGGATCGATTATCGTATGCTGATCGCTTCTTAGGATCGATTAGCAGCTTATAAGCAGCGTTGATTTTTACTGTCATGGCGACAGCTTCGGCGTCACCGTT
>JAEZBX010000076.1 GCA_023412765.1 Bacteroidota bacterium | reverse complement strand
TTCCAATTGCCTGCAACTATTTTCTTACGCATAGCCTTATTTTTTGAACGCAAAGATATAAGAACTTTCGAGTTCGTCTGAGCGATTGAGAAATGAAGAATAAAATTATGGCGATGCCAATTTGGTAAAATACCGGCTAGTGATTAGGCGCCGTACTCCTTGGCATTGAGTTGTCGGAAAGTTGCGCGACTGTTAGCTGAAAGCTGTAAGCTGACAGCTAATTCGGTTTATACCGGCTCTCCTTAAAAATCTTCTGCGCATCTTCCAATGCCATCAGGTCGGGCAATGCAATGTCGGGATGGCTATCACTAAACTTATTCACAATTCTCCATCCAACCCACTGCCCTATACGACCAGGACATTTTTCTCCTACCTGAATGGTTACCGGCCGCTCTCCTAAATAGTCCTGCTTTACTTTGTTACTTGTAGAGAAGAGCACCTGACTTTCGATGAAGCGAGCCCAGATCAGATCCTCATTCTTACGTGAACCATTGATTTCTTGTGGTGTATACCAGATCAAAACACTATCAGGCTCACAGGGCAACATGTGCTTCGCAAAATAGAATGCCTTGCCATAGGTAATCATATCTGCAAGTACGGTCTGATCGTTCTGTTGAATTTTATTGTAGCGATCGCTGATGCCATAGATTAGCATGCACGATGGCACAATGTCGTTCGGATCATATTTTCTGAGTAAGTATTCATAGATCTTGGGTCTGTATTTTGCGCCGGGCCCCAGGAAATAATCAAGACTAACAATAATTAAAGAGTCCGTGACCAACAGGTCGTTGTCGATTAGTCCGGATACTACGGTCTGAACCTTTGGCAATTTTGCTTCGGGATAGTAGAATTTCAAATTTGAAAATGCTTCTTCAAATTGATTTTTTAATGTTGAAAGATCGCCAAACACTCTTTTCACTTCCAGGTTCAAAGTATCGAAGTGGGGATTTGTCAATCGCGCATACAGTTCATTCACAAACACAGAGTCATCGGGATAGTCAGCGCGCCGAAAAATATAATCGCGTACCACTGGATGACGGGTTAACATTTGAACGAGTTCATTCTTCGAACTGACCTTCACCAGAGAATCCTGCAGCATTGAAAACTCCAGTGTTACCTTGGTCGCGTCTGGTTGAAACACGCAGGCACCCTCATCGTCCTGGCCACATGAAGCCAGGAAAAAAATTGATGCGATAATAGGAAGCAAGTAGCGATTCATACAAAAGAATTCTTCAGCATTTCCGTGCGAAGATGATATTTTTTTAGAAATCAAACGTGAGATTATCGACAGGATTGCTTTTGGTTAACCTTAGACTGCGCACTGTTTCGCCAAGGGTGACGTGCACAAGGTTCGATTGGTCGTCGTAGGTTTCCATAATAATATCATTCTGAATTCTTATGGTTTTCCATTTGCCTACCTTCGGGACCTCGATATAAAAAATAAAAGCAAGGTCATCCAACTCATGTCCGAGGTAGTTGTTCTTTTGAAGTTTATTATCAAGGGAAATTTTGAACCGATCTTTTAAATAGGTTGATACTATTTTGTCTACACCATCTTTGGGGAGGGAAAGAATATCAAGGTCAGGCTGTCCAAAACTGTTCCGCAACGTTAGCTCCAGGTCGTCCGCAAATACGCGCATCATTATTTCCAGCCGCTTATCTTTTTCGTCCATTTCAATTTCTGTAACAGAAACGTGAATCGGATGAAAAAATGATGCAAGCTGAATGATGGGAACCAATAAAAAAATCGATTGCAAAGCGGGCATGTAATGTTTTTATGGAAATGTGCAAGATAGCTTTTCAAAAATAATACCGAATTATATTCGATGCTTAATATCGCAGAATCTAGTATTATTGAGGTTTTTAGAAATAACTAAGCATGAGCGAGTTCCGGCTTTACTTCGGTTTGGGGATGGATCATATTCTTGATTACGCTAATGGATACGATCATATAATTTTCGTTGTCGCATTGTGCGCCATTTATTTGACCAGAGATTGGAGGCAAATTCTCATCCTCGTAACAGCATTTACTATTGGCCATTCGATAACTCTCGCACTATCCACGCTCCGTATAATTACGGTTAATCCCGAACTCATTGAATTTTTGATTCCGCTTACCATTTTTATCACGGCTGTTTCCAACCTGTTCAAGAAGGAGAATAGTTTATCAAATAGAAGAATTCATATCAACTATCTGTTCGCAGGTTTTTTCGGACTAATTCATGGCCTTGGTTTCTCATCCTATCTGCGTTCTATTTTGGGGAAGGCAGAAAATATAGTTACTCCGTTGCTTGCTTTCAATCTCGGACTCGAGCTGGGACAAATCGTGATTGTTGCACTATTTATGGCTGCAGCATTTGTCCTGGTTGACCTGTTTGGATTGAACCGAAGGGATTGGAAAATGGTTATCTCATCTGCCATTGCCGGAATGGCGCTGGTACTTATGAATGAGAAGTGGGGTGCTATAAATTAACATTGACTCATTAACCTAAATATATTCTTATGAAGTTTTTATTGATCACTCTGCTTAGCCTTTGTACGCTGGTAGTGCAAGCTCAGGAGCCGCCAAAATGGGAAGGCAAGTTTGAGCAACTGGGACAGATGCTGCCGACGCCAAATGAATATCGCACCGGGTCTGGTGCTCCCGGCCCGAAATACTGGCAACAAAAAGCTGATTATGACATTGCGGTCGAGCTACATGAAAACAATAACAGCATCTCAGGTAAGGAAACCATTACCTATACGAATAACTCACCCGATGTACTGAAATACCTTTGGCTACAATTGGATCAGAATGTTCTTGCCGATGATAACAGTTTGAAGAGTACCAAGATTGGCGTGCTCAAGGATTCATCAATAGCTAAAACCTTTGCTGAAGATGTTTCAGATTTCAAGGCTGGATATGACGTTAAAAGTGTTAAGGAGACATCTGGCAAACCCTTGCCTTTCACCATCAATAACACGATGATGCGTGTTGATCTGCCACAGCCGCTTCGTTCCGGCGAAAAATTTTCTTTCTCTCTGGAATGGTCTTTTAATATCGTAGACAGAAGTGTATTTGGGCAACGGAGTGGAATGGAATATTTTCCGGAAGACGACAATTACATATATACTATAGCACAATTTTTTCCGCGCATGTGCGTGTATGACGACTATGAGGGCTGGCAAAACAAGCAGTTCTTAGGACGAGGAGAGTTTGCACTGGCCTTTGGAGACTACAAGGTTCATATCACAACTCCGGCGGACCATATCGTAGCGGCTACTGGCCTTCTTCAAAATGCAAACGAAGTGCTGAGCAAAGCGGAACGCGAGCGCTTCGAGAAAGCAAAGACTACTTTTGACAAACCGGTTTTCATTGTTACAGAGGCTGAAGCAATACAGCGCGAGAAGTCGAAGTCAACGGGAAAAAAAACATGGATATTTCACGCTGATAATGTAAGAGATTTTGCATTTGCCAGCTCACGAAAGTTTATTTGGGATGCGCAAGCTGTGAAACTTTCCAGTACAACACCGCTTGCTATGTCGTTCTATTCCAAGGAAGGGAATCCGCTTTGGGAGAAGGAATCCACGAAAGCAGTCAAGAATACGCTTGAGGTATACTCGAGACACACAATTGACTACCCTTATCCAGTAGCAATCTCTGTTCACACCGCGAGTATTGGCATGGAGTACCCGATGATCTGCTTCAACTTTGGAAGACCTAATAAAGACGGATCATACTCACAGGCTACACGCCAGAAGATGATTGGTGTGATTGTCCATGAAGTGGGTCACAATTTTTTTCCAATGATTATCAACAGCGA
>JAEZBX010000061.1 GCA_023412765.1 Bacteroidota bacterium | reverse complement strand
GCTTATAGACATCCGTTAGTTCGGCGTTTGTATCGGGTTCCGGATGAGACTCCTCGCTTGCCATTGCAATTCCCTGTTCTATTTCAGTTTTGACCTTACCTTTTAATTCATTGATGAATTCCTTGTCGATAATACCGTTGACTAACAAAAACTCTTCGTAATTGGTGATGGGGTCCTTCTTTTGCCATTCTTCCATCAATTCTTTGGGTACATACTTCGTTCCTGATGCTTCCTCATGGCCGCGCATTCTGAACGTACAACACTCCAGTATCACTGCCCGTGGCCGCCGGCGAATATCATCGGAAAGTGATCTGATGGTGTCATAAACTTCAAGAACATTGTTACCATCAATGCTGATGCCTTCGATGCCGTAGCCGATGCCTTTATCGGCAAACGATTTGCATCTGAATTGTTCATGGCTTGGTGTTGATAGTCCATAGCCATTGTTTTCAACCAGAAAGATTACAGGTAAGTCCCAAACCGCGGCCACGTTTACTGCTTCGTGGAAATCTCCTTCGCTTGTTCCTCCATCCCCGTTGAAAACCACGGTCACTTTGGATTTCTCTTTTAGCTTGTCTGCTAAAGCCAGACCTGCAGCCACTCCATTCTGTGGCCCGAGGTGCGAAATCATTCCAACGATATGGTGTTGATTCGTTCCAAAATGGAATGATCGGTCCCTCCCCTTTGTATAACCCATCATTGTTCCCTGCCACTGGGCAAAAAGTTTTTCAAAAGGAAGATTGCGCGAGGTAAACACACCGAGATTACGGTGCATGGGGAGAATGTATTCGTCTTGGTCCAGCCCGAGCGTTACGCCGACCGCGATTGCTTCCTGACCAATGCCGCTAAACCATTTGCTGATCTTATTCTGGCGAAGAAGTATCAGCATTTTTTCTTCAATCATTCGAGGTTTTAGCAGAGCAGCATAAAGATCACGCAGGACGCTGTCTGGATATTGTTTGCGGTCAAATTTCATATGGGCAACAGGGCAGCAAAGGTAGCGTAGTTTTTAATCGAACGTTTATCTCCTTTTACAAATTCCTTGCGCCCTAAAGCCCTTGCGGCAATCCTCTCCACCACCAGCACTATCTAACTGACCGGAAGGTTTACTATTTTTGCGCCTTATGATTTTATTTAAGGAATTCGTACTTGACAATGGATTGCGGGTAATAGTCCATGAAGACCCCACGGTCCAGATAGCGGTAATGAACATTTTGTATGATGTCGGGTCGCGCGACGAGCATCCCGACAAAACCGGGTTTGCTCATTTGTTTGAGCATCTGATGTTCGGCGGCTCAAAAAATATCCCCAACTACGATGAACCCCTTCAGCGTGTTGGTGGAGAGAACAATGCCTTTACAAATACAGACATTACAAACTACTATCTGACTTTGCCGGCTACAAACATAGAGACGGGCTTTTGGCTTGAAAGCGATCGGATGATGAGCTTGTCGTTTGATCCAAAGGTATTGGAGGTGCAGCGCAAAGTCGTGATTGAAGAATTCAAACAACGTTATCTCAATCAACCCTACGGCGATGTGTGGCTAAAGCTTCGACCGCTCGCGTATCAGGTTCATCCTTACCAATGGGCAACGATAGGAAAAGAGGTCAGTCATATTGAAAACGCGACGATGGACGATGTGAAGGAATTCTTCTTCAAGTATTATGTACCTGATAATGCGATATTGGTAGTTGCTGGCAATGTTACAGTTGACCAGGTCCGCGGTCTTGCCGAAAAATGGTTTGGTCCGATTTCGCCGGCAAAGCCCAAACGGGTTCTGCCCGCAGAGCCCCGACAGCAGGGCAAAAGATCGTTAAACGTTGAAGCAAACGTACCGGCTAATGCTTTTTACAAAGCATGGCACATGCCGGGGAGATTTCACCAGGACTATTATGCACTTGACTTATTAAGCGATTTGTTAGGGCGAGGGCAATCGAGCAGACTTTATCAAAAACTTGTCAAGGAAAAGGAAATTTTCACATCAATTTCTTCATTTCTTATGGGCACAATTGACCCAGGTCTCATTGTGGTAAGCGGGCGATTGAACAATGGAGTCGACATGGAAGGCGCGGAGCACGAAGTTGACAAAGTAATTGGTGAGCTTCGCGATAACCATCTCAGTGAGATCGAACTAAATAAGGTTAAGAATCAGGCAGAGTCCATACTGGAGTTCGGGGAAGTCGAAGTGATTAACCGGGCGATGAATCTGGCGTTTGCAAAGCTGTCAGGCGACGCTAACCTTGTAAATACAGAGGCCCGGAAGATAGACGCTGTTACCACGGCCGACATCAAGAGGGTGTCAAATGAGGTTCTGCAGGAAGCGAATTCCAACGTACTTTATTACCATTCTTTAAAAAAATAATTGACTCATGAAAGTGCGTGTAGGCATGGGGTTCGACGTCCACCAACTAAGTGAAGGAAGGGATTTCTACCTGGGGGGAATACTACTTCCTGGCGCCAAAAAGGGTGCTGTAGGACACTCTGATGCAGACGTGCTTATACATGCTATATGTGATGCCTTGCTCGGGGCGGCAAACCTTCGTGATATTGGATACCACTTTCCCAACACCGACGAAAGATGGAAAGGTATGGACAGCAAATATTTTCTCAAGGAAGTTACATTTCTCCTTGCAGCGCGGGGGTGGACAATTGGTAACGTCGATTGTACCGTATGTCTTGAACGCCCGAAGGTGAATCCTCACATCGACGCTATGAAAAAAGTCCTTGCTCCCCTTATGAATATTTCTGAGGAAGACGTTTCGATCAAAGCAACTACGAACGAAAAGTTGGGTTATGTCGGGCGTGAAGAAGGTGTGTTCTCTTATGCCGTAGCTTTAATTCAAAAGGATTCGTGAACCTCGAGATCATCACTACTGAGGATGGTTCCAATACGCTAAGAAATCCCGAACTGGACGAGACATACCATTCAATTCACGGCGCGATCCGCGAGTCCCGTCACGTGTTCATCGAAAACGGGTTAAAGTGTTTCATCGGAGTAGACAAACACGAGATCTCAATTTTCGAGGTGGGATTTGGTACCGGCTTGAATGCTGTGTTGACTTTGGAAGTGGCCAGGGCACAAAAACAAATGGTGAGATACACAACAATCGAACCTTTTCCTCTACCAGAAAATATCTGGTCCATTTTAAATTACCCGCAAACCCTTAGTAATGTCGACGATTTCTATTCTATCCATCGTTCGCAATGGCAAGTAGGCACTACGTTGGATCCCTACTTTGAACTTTTCAAGATGCGTTCAACGTTGCAAGAATTTGAGCTTGAGGCCGAATCTTTTGACCTGGTTTATTTTGATGCCTTTGCGCCTTCTAAGCAGCCTCAACTTTGGGAACCGGGGGTGTTGGAAAAAGTTGTTACAGCCATCAAACCGGGAGGCATCCTGGTAACTTATTGTGCCAAAGGTCAACTTAAACGGGATCTGAAAGCGTTGCACATGACTGTCGAGACGCTGAGTGGCCCGCCCGGGAAGAAGGAAATGGTCAGAGCGCGAAAGACTTGATCGTTTTAAAAAAAATGATCAAGGAATATTTAAAAGATAAAGAAGTGAGTTGGATTTTGTAAATATCCCAAT
Source organism: Bacteroidota bacterium (assembly GCA_023412765.1). GTDB lineage: Bacteria > Bacteroidota > Bacteroidia > Cytophagales > Cyclobacteriaceae > Chryseolinea. The sequence goes on along the minus strand of JAEZBX010000061.1, from coordinate 63,825 downwards.
CGTTTTCGTTGATTTTGCAAATATTTAAAATCGGGCATCTTGCAATCGTTACCACTTTCTAATATTTAAACATGCTGGATTTATTTGTGAAAAGATTCAAAAAATCGCGACAAATCAGAACGAATGCAGAATTTCCTTCTGTTTGTTACGTAAATTCAAAACTCCATTTTGCCCTGAATGGAGCTTTTTTTATTATTTAAACCACCAGACGATGAAAGAAAAAACCAGCCATGGTTTGTACACCCCTGAACTGGAGCATGATGCCTGCGGTATTGGTTTCGTAGCCAATATTAACGGCTCAAAAACGAATCAAAATGTTCGCGATGCACTCTCAATGTTGGAGAACATGGAGCATCGGGGCGGGAAAGGAAGCAGTCCGAAGACCGGAGATGGAGCAGGTATATTAATTCAATTACCTCACGATTTTTTTGAAGAAGAATGCGGCCGCCTTGGGTTTAAATTACCCTCGCCGGGTAGCTATGGCGTTGGTATCGTATTTTTCCCCCGCGACAAGAAAGTATTGAATGCGTGCCGCGAGGTACTGCGAAAGAATATCAAGGAATTAGGCCTCGAACTGATTGGATATCGGGTAGTTCCGGTCGATCACAGCGTTCCAGGTCCGGGTGCTGTTGAAGTTGAGCCGGTTATCGAGCAGGTTTTCGTCAAGGCTAAGGACGAGAGTATCGTTGGTACAGCATTGGAACGCAAGCTCTTTGTTCTAAGAAACCACACTTCGCATGCCATTTCCCGCGATGTAAAGGGTAGTAATAACGAATTCTACATCACAAGTTTCTCGTCGCGGACCATTGTGTATAAAGGTCAACTTCGCACAGAGCAGTTGCGCGAATACTTTTATGACCTCCAGGATTCCCGCCTGAAAACTGCACTTGCCTTGGTGCATAGCAGGTTTTCGACTAATACATTTCCGAACTGGAAACTGGCACAACCATTCAGGTTCATCGCTCACAATGGTGAAATCAATACCATTCGGGGGAACGTCAACAAAATGAAGTCTAAAGAGGCACTTTTCAAATCTACATTCTTTACGGATGAAGAATTGAAAATGCTTTTGCCCATCACCAGTCCGGATGGCTCTGATTCAGCGAATCTCGATGCTCTCGTAGAAATGTTGGTGCTATCAGGACGCACTTTGCCACACGTGCTGATGATGCTCGTTCCCGAAGCCTGGCAGGATAATAAATTGATGGATCCCCATCGCAAGGCGTTTTATAAGTACCATGCATCGATGATGGAGCCTTGGGATGGTCCGGCAGCTCTGGTCTTTACCGACGGTTCACGTATAGGGGCAACGTTAGACAGAAATGGTCTTCGTCCGCTTCGTTACTGTGTTACCCGTTCTGGAAGGGTTATTGCCGCCTCAGAGGCGGGTGCTTTGCAGATCGATCCAAAGGACGTATTGGAAAAGGGACGCATCACTCCAGGAAAAATGTTGATGGTGGATTTGGAGTTGGGAAAAGTCCTTGATGATGAAAAAGTAAAACGGGCTGTTTATGAGGGGAAGGCATATTATAACTGGATTATTCAGAATCGTCTGAAACTTAGACTGGAACCCGAGCAGGAATGGATTGAAAGCTTTTTCGATGAGAAGACGCTGATTCAACGTCAGAACGCTTATGGTTATACCAGCGAAGACGTTAAGACTCTTATACTTCCTATGGCGGAAAAAGGCTATGAGGCCATAGGTTCGATGGGAGACGATACGCCGCAGGCTGTATTATCCAAGGAAAGCCGGCACGTCTCCAACTACTTCAAGCAACATTTTGCGCAAGTAAGCAATCCGCCGATCGATCCAATTCGTGAGCGCCTGGTCATGTCGTTGTTTACACGGGTTGGTTCCAGCCTCAATGTGCTGGATGAGACTCCTGAGCATACCCGTCAGATACATATCTCACAGCCTGTCCTGTTAAATAGTGATCTTGAGAAATTCAAGCATCTGCAGGACCAGGGTTTTGAAAGTGCAGTACTTCAATGTGTATTCAAAGCAGACGGAAAACCGGGACGGCTGGAGGAAAGCCTTGACAGAATCTGTGCTGAAGCAGAAAGGGCGGTTCGCGCGGGCAAGAAAATTCTGATTCTTTCCGATCGCAAGATCAGCGATGAGTTCGCGCCCATACCTTCACTGTTGTCGGTTGGAGCAGTTCACCAATATTTGGTTGGAAAAAGAATTCGTACGGAGGCCGGGCTGGTTGTCGAGGCTGGAGACGCATGGGAAGTTCACCATTTTGCTACGATCATCGGATATGGTGCCAGTGCGGTGAACCCTTACATGGCATTAGAGACCATTCACTTTATGAACAAACACGATTTGTTCTCAAAGCGTTTGACCGACGAAGAGGCATACGAAAATTATCAAAAGGCGGTTGGCAGTGGCTTGTTAAAGGTGATGTCGAAAATGGGTATCAGCACGCTGCAGTCGTATCAGTCTTCTCAGATATTTGAGGCGTTGGGTCTCGGATGCGATGTTGTCGAGAAATGTTTCAAAGGCACTATTAGTCGTATTGAAGGTTTGTCGTTTGATGATCTGGCAAGAGAAGTACTGGTGCGTCATAACCTTGCTTTCGAGATTGAAAGCAAAGAGCTGCAGGTCGGCGGGCTGTATCAATGGAAACGTCGCGGTGAAAAACATTTGTTCAGCCCGGAGGTAATTCATTGGCTGCAGCATTCCACCAAGACAAACAACTATTCAATCTACAAGAAGTATGCTCAGAAGATCAATGATCAGGCTGAGGATACATTAACCTTCCGCGGATTATTTGAATTTAAGAAGAGGAATCCGATTCCTATCAGCGAAGTTGAGCCTGCGGAAGAGATATACAAACGTTTTGCAACTGGTGCGATGTCATTCGGTTCAATATCGCATGAGGCGCACAGCACCTTAGCTATTGCGATGAATCGTATAGGCGGAAAAAGTAATAGCGGAGAAGGCGGAGAGGATGAGGTACGATTCGAGAAAAAAGCAAACGGTGACTGGGAAAGGTCAGCCATCAAACAGGTAGCATCCGGTCGCTTTGGTGTAACCAGCTATTATCTTACGAACGCAGATGAGCTCCAGATCAAAATGGCTCAGGGCGCTAAGCCAGGCGAAGGCGGTCAGCTGCCTGGGCATAAAGTGGATGAATGGATCGGTAGGGTCCGGCATTCGACGCCTGGCGTGGGTCTGATATCCCCGCCTCCCCATCACGACATTTACTCTATTGAAGATCTTGCTCAGCTTATTTACGATTTAAAGAACGCAAACCGCCATGCGAGAATTAATGTGAAACTTGTATCGCAAGCGGGTGTTGGTACCGTTGCGGCAGGTGTTGCCAAAGCAAAGGCCGACGCTATTTTGATTTCAGGTGGCGATGGTGGAACAGGTGCTTCGCCGATCAGTTCTGTTCGCCATGCAGGATTGCCATGGGAACTTGGCCTGGCAGAAGCGCATCAAACGCTGGTTAAAAATAATCTAAGAAGCCGCGTTGTACTTCAGACGGACGGTCAGATCCGGACAGGACGAGACATTGCAATAGCAACTTTGTTGGGAGCCGAGGAATGGGGTGTTGCAACGGCTGCGCTAGTGGTCGAAGGTTGCATTATGATGCGTAAGTGTCACTTGAATACTTGTCCGGTTGGAATAGCTACTCAGGATGAAGACTTGAGAAAACTATTCACTGGAAATCCAGATGATGTTGTTAACTTCTTCAAGTTCCTGGCTCAGGATCTCCGGGAAGTAATGGCCGAATTAGGGTTCCGTACGGTAAACGAAATGGTAGGACGCTCAGACATGCTGCGCGTAAGACAAGATATAGATCATTGGAAGGTGAAAAAGCTCGATCTTTCTTCTATTCTTCATCGTGAACCTGTGAGAGAACATGTTGGACTCTACAAACAGATAGATCAGGATTTCGAATTAGAGAAAGTTTTGGATTGGAAGTTGGTTGAAGCTGCCCGTCAATCACTTGATGAAGGCGAACCCGTTCGCGAAAAATTCATCATCAGAAACACTGACAGAACTACAGGAGCACTTCTTTCAAACGAGATCTCTAAAAAATACAAAGGAAAAGGACTGCCCGCAGACACCATTCACTTTACTTTCAAAGGGTCAGCGGGACAAAGCTTCGGAGCTTTCGTTGCTCCAGGCGTAACGTTTGAGCTTGAAGGCGAGGCGAACGATTATTTTGGAAAAGGATTGTCAGGGGGCAAATTATTAGTGTATCCCGATAAGGAAGCTTCGTTCAAACCTGAGGACAATATTATTATTGGCAACGTAGCATTCTATGGAGCGACTTCAGGTGAAGCATATATCCGCGGGCAGGCTGGTGAGCGTTTCTGCGTAAGGAATTCGGGCGTAACTGCAGTCGTAGAAGGCGTAGGCGACCATGCTTGTGAATATATGACTGGTGGTCGCGTAGTTATTCTGGGGAAGACGGGTCGGAACTTCGCGGCTGGTATGAGCGGCGGAATTGCTTATGTGTTTGATCCAGAGCACGCACTCGAAAGACTCTGCAACAAGGATATGGTAGAGCTGGAAACTCTCGAGGATGACGACAAGGCCGAAGTCAAGGGTATGATCGAACGCCATTTCAGTTATACTGGCAGTGATCCCGCCGAGTGGATCATTGAAAACTGGTCTGTTGCCTGCGAATTATTCGTGAAGGTGATGCCAAAAGATTATAAGCTGGTTCTCTCGAAGCAGAAGGTAAGACATCAATCAACCGTGAATGATGAAATCGGTATTCCAGAGCCAACCAAAATGAAGGTTTAATAGAACAATCACAATTAACAATAGCGCTTCAAACATAGCATGGGACAAATTGATGGATTTATGAAGTTCGACCGGGAGATGCCAAAATCCCGGGATCCGAAAGAGAGAATAAAAGACTATAAGGAAGTTTATAATCCGCTCGACAAGGAAAAGGTTAAACAACAGGCATCGCGTTGTATGGATTGTGGTGTTCCGTTTTGTCACAACGGTTGCCCTCTGGGTAATAACATTCCTGATTTCAACGACGCGGTCTTTCAGAAAAAATGGGAAGATGCGATTCGTATATTGAGCAGCACCAATAACTTCCCGGAGTTTACCGGACGAATTTGCCCTGCTCCGTGCGAAGCCAGTTGTGTTCTTAGTATTAATAACAAGCCTGTCACTATTGAATATATAGAAAAGACGATAGCAGAAACTGCTTTTGAAAAGGGATATATCAAACCTAATCCTCCAAAGAGCAGAACAGGCAAACGCGTTGCAATTATTGGGTCGGGCCCTGCAGGTCTTGCAGCTGCCGCCCAATTGAACAAAGCTGGACACTGGGTTACGGTTTTCGAAAGAAGTGACCGGATCGGAGGCCTTCTTCGATATGGCATCCCTGATTTTAAATTAGAAAAGTGGACGTTGGAACGACGCCTGCGGATTATGGAGCAAGAGGGTATTGTCTTCAGAACCAATGCTCATGTGGGGGTCAATATCAGCGCAAAACATCTCCAGGATGAGTTTGATGCTATATTGGTCTGTGGAGGAGCATCAGCACCGCGCGATCTTCCGATTCCAGGGCGTAATCTCAGCGGAGTACATTATGCAATGGATTTTCTGACACAACAGAACAAGCGGGTAGCTGGCGATACCATTTCTTCAGGAGAAATTCTCGCCAATGGAAAGAACGTTTTAGTCATTGGTGGAGGAGACACGGGTTCAGATTGCGTCGGTACATCGAACAGACAATCGGCAAAATCAGTAACACAGATAGAGCTGTTGGCCAAGCCACCATTGCAACGAAATGAAGGTACAAATCCATGGCCACTTTGGCCGATGGTCCTTATGACATCATCTTCTCACGAAGAAGGGGTGGAAAGAAAATGGGCTATTCTTACAAAAGAATTTTTGGGAGACAGCATGGGCCGCTTGTCGGGCCTGAAAATTGTCGATATCACGTGGGGGGTTAATAAGGAAGGCAGAATGGGCTTCGAAGAGATTCCAGGTTCGGAGAGAGTGATCCCTTGCGAGTTGGCGTTGTTAGCCATTGGATTCACAGGCGCGGAAAGAGGTGGAATGGTAGATGAGCTAAAGTTAGCTTTGGATGAGCGCGGCAATATCAAAACGCAAAATTATCGCACAACAGAGGAAGGTGTATTTGCTGCAGGCGATATCAGGCGAGGTCAATCCCTTGTGGTGTGGGCAATTTCTGAAGGTCGGGAAGCAGCACACGCTGTTGATACCTGGCTGATGGGAACTTCGGCGCTGGAAACTAAAGACGAATCATTTGTTCACATTGAGAGTGAAGCCTAAACGGAATGAAGTAAATGAAATCAGCTTAGAAGCATTGCATAACAAACTTCAAAAACGCAGACAATAAGTCTGCGTTTTTGCTTTTGATACCTTCAGAGCCTGAACTTTTTCCAACTCAAATTACTTCCTACTTTTGCGTCTTAAATCAACATCGTGAGCAAAATCGTAAACGTAGGTATCGTACAAATGGCTTGTGCGAAAGAGCCAAAGGAAAATCTTGAGAAAGCAATTGTCAAAATCCGCGACGCCGCGGGGAAGGGTGCACAGATTGTATGCCTCCAGGAGTTATTCCTTTCACATTACTTCTGTGATGTTGAGGACTACGACAACTTCAAGCTTGCTGAACCTATTCCCGGCCCTTCCACAGAAGCCTTTTCAGCAGTAGCCAAAGAGTTAGGCATTGTGATTATCGCGTCATTGTTTGAGAAGAGGACTCAAGGCATTTATCACAATACTACAGCTGTGTTGGATGCGGATGGTGCGTACCTTGGAAAGTATCGTAAAATGCACATACCTGATGACCCGGCTTACTACGAAAAATTTTACTTTACTCCCGGTGATCTCGGATATAAAATCTTCAAGACGAAGTTCGCCACCATCGGTGTATTAATTTGCTGGGATCAATGGTACCCTGAAGGAGCCAGGATCACGGCACTCATGGGCGCAGAGATATTGTTTTACCCCACTGCTATTGGCTGGGCGACTTCGCAGGATGAAGAGACCAATAGTGAGCAGTTCAATGCCTGGCAAACCATTCAACGAAGTCACGCAGTTGCAAATGGTATTCATGTCGTGAGTGTTAATCGGATTGGACTTGAGCAGAACGGCGCAATGAATTTTTGGGGTGGATCCTTTATTGCCAATCCGTTCGGCCGTATACTGTATCAGGCATCTCACGATAAGGAAGAAGTCCATGTGATGCCAGTTGATCTCGACAAGACCGATTCTTACAGAACGCACTGGCCTTTTCTCCGGGATCGGCGAATTGACTCATATCAACCCATTACCAAGCGCTACATCGACGAAGCATAGGATAACTTGAACAGATCCTCCGTCGAACTGTTGTTACTGGACGTATTGGTCGAAAGATCCGTTGCACTTGGTTTTCAGGCAAAATAAGTCACGATAGCTATCGTTTAACTTTTGTTACTTTTGCTAAACGATTTTTTCATCTTGAGAATCTTTGGAAAGATATTTTTTTACACCGCGCTTGCCATTGCTGTCTTGTGTATTTCGCTTGCCTTATCGGTGCTGCTTTTCAAAGAAAGAATAATTGCTCAATTCATAAGGGAATCGAACAAAAATCTTAACACACCCGTCAAGATTGGAGAGATGGACATTTCCGTCTTCTCGAGTTTTCCACAAATGGATATTGTACTTAAGGATGTTTATATAGAAGACAGCCATGAGGGTAGCTATCCACTTCTCACTGCTGAGGAAATTCGTTGTAAGTTAAATCCAATTCAGGTCTGGAAAGGGAATTATTCGATCAAAGGCTTTAGAATCACAAACAGCGAGGCAAATCTGAAAATCAACAAGGCCGGTGAAAATAATTACAACATTCTCAAACCGAAGGAAAACAAATCCGAAGTCGGCAGCTCTATGCATTTTGAATTGCGTGATGTTCGGCTTGAGAAAGCAAGGGTACATTATATAGACGTTAATGCCGAAGAACATTTAACCTTTTCTACCGAGAAACTTTTAGCGTCCATACAGTCTGCCAATAATGTCTACGATATTGAGGCAGAAGGTGAATTGACAACAGAAAAAATCAATGTGAATGGTAATTCATTTCTGGCAGGAAAATCATTTAAAGTGAAAAGCGAGCTTTCCTATGATGATGCCCAAAGGAATCTTACTATTAGACCATCAACCCTAAGCGTCAGGAATTCTTCATTTAATGTTGCTGGAACTTATGGATGGAAACAAAAGAACAATATTGACATTACGACAAAAGGGAGCGATACAGATATTCAAACGTTGCTGTCTTTGCTAAATGAACCGATCGCGAAAAAGTTTGAAAAATACAGGAGCAAAGGAGATGTTTATTTCACAGCAAGATTAAATGGTGAAATAGGCCGGAAGGTAAGTCCGTCGATCAATATTGACTTCGGTTTCAAGGATGCCACCCTTTACAATCCCGATTCACGATCTCAGATCAAGGGCGCAAGCATGGAAGGATCTTTTGTGAGTCCTCAGATTCTGAAGGTCGAATCTGCAACGCTAAGTCTTAAGGATATCAAAGGCACATTAAATGATGAACCTTTCAATGCAGATTTCCAACTCAGGAATTTTAACGATCCGACTGTAGAATGTTCTTTTTCGGGACGTGTTGACGCAAAGTCATTGCTCGATTTTTATCCGGTCAAAAATCTGGAAGATCTCTCGGGCTCGCTCCTTGCCAATGTAAAGTTTGACGGAAAAGTGGGCCTTTTGAAAAAACGAGCCACAGCACAGCGCGTTTCAACTGAAGGAACAATCGAACTCGAAAACATCGGACTGACTTATGGCGAGGATAAGGTGAAGTTGCAAAACTTGCGTGGAAATATGCAATTCAACAACATCGATCTGGCCCTGAGCAATGTGTCGGGTAAGATAGGTAACAGTGACTTTCTGCTGAACGGATTCTTCAAAAACATAATCACATTTATCCTTTTTGAAGATCAGCCTATTGGTATCGAAACCGACTTAAGATCTAAGTTCTTAGATGTAGATGAGTTGTTCGCCATGGGCTTTGGACAGCGTTCTAAAGGTAATGAGGAAGGCAAGAAGGATCAGTACGAGTTTAAGATCTCGCGAAACATAAATCTTAATTTCAATTGTGATGTGAAGGCACTCCGATATAAACGCTTCCATGCAACTGATCTGAAAGGTGATCTTTTAATTAAAAATGAGATGGCTGTTTCGCGGAACATAAAATTCAGTTCAATGGGGGGCGACATGTCATTTACAGGAATTGTGGATGCAAAAAATAACAAGGTGATCGATGTTGTTAGCTCCTTCCGATTAAGTGGGATAAATATTGACAGCATTTTTTATGTTTTTGAAAATTTTGATCAAGACTTCATCATGGATAAGCATCTCAAGGGCAAAGCGTATGCCGACGTAGCATTGGAGTTTACATTAAATCAAAATTTGCGACTGTTCCAGGAGACGTTGACTAGCGATATCAGCACATCGATAAAGGGTGGTGAATTGAACAATTTTGAGCCAATGCAAAAGCTTAACAAATACCTGAATGATGAAGGGTTAAGCAAGCTACGGTTCTCTGATATCAAGAATGATATTCACATCGAAAATAAAACTGTTTATATGCCGCAGATGGAAGTGCGCACGAACGTTACATCAATAAAGATAAGCGGTACGCACACCTTTGATCAACGGATTGACTACAGGGTGATTGCTCCATTGCGCAATGACAAGAACATTACATCGGTAGAAGCTAAGCAGGCACTTCAGGAAGATGGCTCGGGGCAGAGCAAACTATTTCTTAAGATTGTCGGTACTGCCGATGATTACCGTGTTGTGTATGATTCTGAATCCGTAAAAAAGAAAATTGCTACCGATCTGAAAAAGGAAGTCCAGGAATTAAAAGAGGCATTCAAGAACAAAGGCACCAAAGAAAAGAAAGAGGTGGAGTTGGAGGAGGATGAGTACTTTGAGTGGTAGAAAATCACTTTGTTACTTGCCACAAAACGAATTAACGCATTGATATTTGGTAAGCGCCCGGATGAATATCGGGGTAATCACCCAGTCAAACCCCGATTGGATTAATTTAAAAAATTCAGGGAAACCACCGATTTTTCATAAAAGGTAAATGCAGACCTTAGCATAATAATCATGTTGATGTTATGACTAAAAAAATTGCTTCCGCCCTTAATCGAATACAGCGCGTTATTATTTGTTGCGTTATTCTTTCCCTCTACTTTGTTTCATCCAATGCACAAAAGGATATCCGGTATATGGGGTTTGAAGTCAATTTTGGCACAAAATCAACCAAGCTAACCAGCGACTATAAGGAAATAGATGGAATGGATGTAATAGTTGAAGGTGGTACTCTTGGCCTTGTTGTAGGTAATCAGATCATAAAAACACGAGTTCATCTGTCTGGATTTTATTATTCAATGGCGAGGGTTAGGCATACCGTAAACGTATTTGCTTCAGGGGTTATCTTTAATTTTTATCCAATCAATCTTATCAAAAAGTCAGGACAAGCGCTTAACCCCTATTTGAGCAGTGGAATCACATACAATATTCTAAAGTTTGAAGGCCATTACACTAATCACGACAACCGAATTAATTACAGTAGGTCGACGGCACCTTATATAGGGAAAATTGCTGTCCCATCTGCTTCAGCAGGTTTCGGACTCGAATGGCGTTTACCGCGAGCCCTTGACTTTATTCACATTTTTGCTGAAGCTCAATATTCGCATATTTTAAAAAGCAATGCTGACGAGGTGCTTCGATATACTCAAATTGATCATCCAACTTCGATCAACGCAGGCGTGAGCTTCGGTTTTCTTCGCTGATTCGGGATCCCATATCTATAACATGTAATCATGCAGTTGAATTTCTACAAAACACCGGTACGGTTGTCGACGATATTCATGCGATGTTTTTTCCTGATCGGGATTTGCCTGACTATACTTCCGGCGAGTGGCCAGACTTTACATGCCTCTTTCGGTTTGGAAAAAACCGCCAAGCGTGCGCTGTATGGAGGCACGTTGATGGTCGAGAATCGAAAAAAATTTGGGGTCGGAATTGCGTATCAGGCTAGCATAATGAACAAAGGGAGTGAAAATGTGAAGCTGTCAGATATTTTTTATGGCGCGGCAATCCAAGCACCCATTGCAAAGAGCGAGAAGATCGACTTCTTTGCTACAGTTAGAGTGGGTTTCGTAAATCAAAATTTTTTGGTCGCACTTCCCGGGCTTGAAACGCGCATAAAAACATGGCGCAACCTATCCACAATATTTAGCATGGGATATCGGGTGGGCTACCCGTCGGTGGGCTTGAAATTATCGCATCCTGTTTTTTAAGTTTTACCGACTCTTATCGGAAACTATTGTAAGTTTTTAAAGACTGGAGGTCGGCACTGATACGTGCTTCGCTGAAACAATGAACTTTAGATTATGAAGCAAAAAGCAAAAAGCAATATTCTTCTTAGGGCTTATGTGTGCGCTTTCCTCCTTTTAATTGCCCTTCCACTTTTTCTTGTTTCTTGTGAAGAGAAGGAGTCACTGTCGCAGATTTTTGTCATTCAGAAAGGAAAGCATTTTGCGAGCCCTAGACTTTTTCAAACTCTGCAGTCTAACACCCTTAACTTCAAAGCTATTTTCAACGAAACCGCAATTTACGAGTTCCAGGAAGAGTCCTTTCAGGATTCAAAGAACAAGCTTCTTGGCTTTTCAGATTGTAATTCAATGCATCATGAGAATAGCGCCCGCTTTGCATGGCAATGGTACAAAGGCCGATTGGAAATCTACGCCTACTGCTATGTAAAAGGCGAGCGAAAGGAACGGTTTGTTGGAAGTGTGAATTTGAACGAACCCAACCAGTATCATTTAGCTATTACGGATAGTAATTATATCTTCAGGTTGAATAACGAGGAACCTATTCATATCGAGCGGACAAAAGAATGTGACAAGGGTGCGTATTACATGCTGTGGCCTTACTTTGGAGGCCAGCTTTCTGCTCCGCACGATGTTTCGATATCAATTGAGATTGACGGATAGGTTGTTCCTCAGGACAGGGAGTAGCAGCCTGAAGTTAACTGACACCTTTTTTCAAACGATGCATCCTTGTATTCCACAGTGCTTCCTTCCTAATGGCGTCGTGAATACTGGCGTTCACCTCGTATCCGACCAATAGCATAATCGTTAATAACTGAATCCAGATCATTATCGCGATCAGCACACCAATTGATCCATACACCTTATTGTATGTTCCGAAGTTGGTAACGTAATAAGAAAATCCATATGAAACAGCCAAACACAAGAAGGTGGCCAGCAAGGAGCCAACTGAAAAAAATCTCCAGTTATAGTGTATTGCAGGTCCGAAGTAGTAGATAAATGATATCGCGAGGAAGAAGGCGATAAAAATCACAACAAAGCGAACTATAAACAGCAGCACGACTGTGAAGTTGCTCATATTAATCCACTCGAAAGCAGGAAGATTTGACATGATTGCATCGAGTATGAATTGGCCTACGATCAGCAAAATGATGGCGAGAAATAGTACGATAGTCATGTTGATCGTAAGGCCCGTAGCAATAAGACGCGTTTTCAATCCACTCCGATTCTCAATGGTCCTGTAACATGCATTGAATGCGCGCATCAACGCCATCATCCCGTTGGTCGACAAATAAGCGGAAAACAGGAAACCCAGAGAAAGCAGTCCTCCCCGTTGATTGCTTACAATATCAAGCACTGTAGATGAGACCACCTCAAACATACTCGGAGGAATCTGTTGCCCGATAAATTCCATGATACTCTCCGTATTGATTTCAGGAAAGAATGCGGTAACATAGGGTATCAGCGTAAACAAGAAAATGATCGCCGGAAAAATCGCCAATATAAAGTTGAACGCTACACCATTGGCCCGGTCCAGTATGTCGTCGTTCATCAGGTTCTTAAGGAAGATCTTCAGAATCTTGTACAGCGAAACATTCTCATATTTACTGAATCGCACCTGCTTCAACCAGCTGATCAATAGCCTGCCCGGATTCCATTGTAGTAAAAGTCGCTTGTATTTATATTTCATTTAAAGAATGGCTCCAGTACTTTTTCCATTGCTTCCGGCAGAGGGCAGGGCTTGGAGGTTCGCCTGTCTACAAAAACCAGCAGTGTTTCTCCGATATGTATTAGCTTGTTCTCTTCGTTGAAAATTTCATAGTGAAAGCGGATCCTTACGCCGGGTCGTTCCCGGACAACACAGACAATGCGAAGCAGGTCGTCATAATAAGCGGGCGCAATATATTTTGATTTGTTTTCAAGCACCGGCATTATGATTCCCTGGGCTTCAAGCGATTTGTATGTTAATCCAAGTCTCCGCAGGCTTTCGACACGCGCAACTTCGTAGTACATGGCGTAAAACCCATAATAAACGTATCCCATTTGATCCGTTTCTCCATAGCGTACACGTACCGTTGTTTCTGATGTATACATGTCAACGTCTTCTTAATGCGGCGCCTTTTCTCTGTTCTTCAGTAAGTGCTCTTTGATATCGGATCGCATTATTCATATGCTCCTGGTAATTACTGGTAAAGTTATGCTTCCCTGAAAAATCTTCTTTGGCGCACATGTAGAGATAGTCGCTGGGAAAATAGTTGAGTACTGCATCCAGTGCACTTATTTCCGGCATATTGATTGGCCCGGGTGGCAGGCCTGCATGCAAGTAAGTGTTGTACGGAGAGTCAACTTCTTTATGTACATTAAGAATACGCTTGAGACTAAAGTCGCCAACAGCAAACTTCAGGGTCGGGTCTGCCTGGAGGGGAATCGATTGTCTTAATCTGTTCAGGTAAAGGCCTGCTATTGTAGGAGCCTCGTCTCCATCGATCGTTTCCGCTTGCACAATCGAAGCGAGAATCGAAACTTCAATCGGTGTCAACCCAATCTTTTTTGCTTTATCCTCGCGTTCTGGAGTCCAAAATTTCTTGTACTCCTGATGCATTCTTGTTACAAGCTCATCCGGTGTGATATCATAATACACTTTATAGGTATTCGGAATAAACATTGCCATAATGTTATCCTTGTTGAACCCACTAGAATTTGACATTGCAAATTTGATTATTGCAGCCTCGAGTTCTTCCTGGGTCATGCCAACGTTGCGAGTCATTTTTTCTGCGAGTTCAGGGATCAGTCGCACATTATTGAATGTTACGTTAACGGGATCCTGAGTACCCGATCTCAGCAATTGGATCGCCTCCCGGTTGCTCATGTTTCGCTTCAGGAGATAACGACCGGGTTTGATTCGCTCATCGTAATTCATCAGTTTTGCAAGGAAACTGAAAGACATCAAATCCTGCACATAATTTCCATCGTGCAACTCACGTTGAACATCTGCGAACGTTTGTCCTTGCTTGATAATCAACAGTCGATCGTCCTTATCAACCAGGATATTTGGCGTATAGACAACCTGGTAGGCGTAAAAAGCGAATGATATACCTAATACCGATATGACCAGGAATAAAATCAGACGTTTATTAAATTTCATAAATACAAATAGTCTTCAAAAATAGTAAAACAAAGCCAGTTCGACATTTTGATCCCCACGACCAAAATTTGTTCTTTATTTGATAATTGCTCAACAGTAACCCACGGCAAACGTTTTTTGTTGTAATGTTCCATTTGATCTTGTAAGCTATGAGCGCAGAATTTTTGAAAATACACCCTATAAATCCAGAAGGCAGGAAGGTTCAACGCGCTGTCGACGTCTTGAAAAATGGGGGTATAATAATCTATCCAACTGACACCATTTATGGCATTGGTTGCGATCTTATGAATAGAAAGTCAATTGAGAGGCTTTGTCACGTAATGGAGATCAAGCCGCAGAAACTCAACTTGTCCTTTATCTGCAGGGACCTCACCCAGATTTCGGAATATGTTAAACGTATTGAGACACCCGTTTTCAAAATCCTGAAAAAGTCCCTACCCGGTCCCTACACCTTTATCCTTGAATCCAGTGCGAAGGTGCCTCGTATCCTGAATGTTAACAAGAAAACCGTGGGCGTTCGGATTCCGGATCATGCCATCCCCCTGGCTATTGTACAGCTTCTTGGGAATCCGTTAATAACATCGTCGATAAAGGACGATGATGTGATCAAAGAGTACACTACTGACCCGGAGGAAATTTATGAAGACTTCAAAAATTCCGTTGATCTTGTGATCGACGGCGGGGCTGGCAATAACATTCCTTCCAGCGTTATCGATTGTACCGATGGCCAGATCGTTGTTGTAAGAGAGGGAATGGGTAGTGTGGAACAGTTTGCTTGACCATCGAAGGGTATAACTATTTCCCTTTGCATTGTGAAAGCAGAGACGGATATTCTATTTTTGTTGCCGATTAAAGAAGTTCTTTATCATGCTTAACAGAAGAAGCTTACGGATAAAAGTTATGCAGAGCCTATTTGCTCTTCAGCAAAGCAAGGATGCAAACTATGAATTGTGTCTGGAGAAGATCGCCGAAATGCTTTCACCTGATTTGAACTCAATGAAGGTTCAAAATAAAGCTGAACTCTCCGCTCAGAAAAAAGAGGCCCTTAAACTTTTCAAAGAGGCTTTTGCTAACAACGAAAAATCCATTGATCACGAAGACGTTAAAGTAAAAAAGGTGGTCAATGATAGTCTGCTATTCTATTACAATCAAAGCAAAAAAGACGCGACATATTTTGGTAAACATTTAGTGAGCGATGTTGAAAAAATCTATGAGCGTTACATTGCTGTACTGTCGCTGGCAATTGAATTTCTGCAATTGGCAGAAGCAGACAAAAAAGTCAGTCATAAGAATTTCGTTAACAATAGCTGGATTAAAGGTTTGGGTGATAGCGCCGAACTAAAAAAGGAAATTCAACGAACTGGAAAGCATTGGTCTGGCAAGATGGACCGAGTCAGGGTATGGTTCAGAGATGTTGTCAGGCAAGATTCAGAATACCTTCACTATCTCGACAAAAAGAATCCTTCGCTCGAGGATCAGAAACGTTTTGCCAATCATCTTTTCAAAAAAATAATACTAGGCAAGACGGCCATCAATGAATATTTCGAGGAGGAAGTTCAACGTTGGGCCGAGGATAAGGAAATAGTTAAGGGTTTGGTTGAAAAAACTGTTAAATCTTTTGATCCTGAAGCAAAAGCGCCTCTAACCTTACATACACTGTCTGTTAACTGGGAGGATGACCAGGACTTTATCGAAAGGTTGTACAAAAGAGCATCGGAACTGGAATCAAAATACACTACGCTTATAGCCAATAATACCCGCAATTGGGAAGTTGATCGGCTCCCGCTAACCGACCGCATCATATTAGAAATGGCCATAGCGGAATTGATCATCTTTCCAAATATCCCAGTTAAGGTTTCTATAAATGAATATATCGAGCTTGCAAAAAACTACAGCACACCCAAGAGCAGGCAATTCATTAACGGCATCCTCGACGTCATAGCCAAAGAGTTAAAGAATACAGGGGATTTGAAAAAGAGCGGAAGAGGGCTGATCGATAACAAATAACAATTGATAAGGTTTTGACTTTTATCCGATGAGGATTGGACAGTCCGTGATGTTGGTCGTCCCCTGAAATCAGGATATAAAAGAGCAGAATGCCCTACATCCTTACATCATTTGTTAAAGATTGTTAAAATTTTGAATTTGCAATCAGACTGTAATTAATTTTAAAAGTTTATGAGCAAGAAAAGCGGAAATGCGATGTTGGCTTTCCTTTTTGGAGCCGCCGCAGGTGCTGTACTGGGAATACTATATGCCCCTGAGAAAGGTACACATACCCGTGAAAAATTATCTTTTCAGTTAGATAAGTATCGCAAGTTGTTAGAAAATCTGATTGATGATTTTGTCTCGGGTAAGGAAACGCCGCTTACAAGTGAAGCCAAGTCGCAGGGCCAGAAAGTTGTTGATGAGGCGAAGAACAAGGCCGAGCGTTTGTTGGAAGATGTCGACGATCTGTTGGAACAGATTCGCGGCAAAAAAGGTTAGTACTTTAACTTAAACCTAAATGGTATTTTTATGACACAGAACGTTTTGAGATCTTTTGCAATTTTTTGCGTGCTGATTCTAGCAGCCACGGCTTGCAAAGATCGTGACGCAGAGAAAAAAATTGCGCAGTTGGAAAGTCGTCTGGCAGAACTTGAGGGTAAAAAGACTCCTGATGCTACCACTATGACTCCTGCAGCCCCGGTTGCAGAAACCAAACCGGAAGGACCGCTTCCTGTAGCTGAGTTTGCAACGGTTGAATATGACTTTGGCACCGTAAACGAAGGTGAAGTGGTGGAGCACACCTATACATTCAAAAACACCGGTGAAGCACCGCTTATCATTCAGAGCGCCCAACCATCCTGCGGCTGTACAGTGCCCGATTGGACTAAGGATCCCATTCCAGTGGGGGGATCCGGTTTTGTGAAAGCGAAGTTTGATACCAACGGCAAACCTAATGCGCAAAACAAGACCATCACGGTTACGGCTAACACCTGGCCTAAGCAAACGGTCCTTAGGTTCAAAGCTATGGTACTGCCTAAGGCCAACGCTACCGAAGGCCCTGTTAAGAAATAGATTTTAGATTTTAAAGGTCGCATCCCAATCCACTGCAAGGTAGATTGGGATGTTTGTTTTAATTGAGATAACTTTGACCTTCCAAAAATCAAAATCTATGCACGGCATTTTGCTTCAAGCCCAACAACAATCCCCCGTCTTTCAATATGTAATTTTCGGTGGGATTATCCTCGTATTTTATTTCTTCATGATCCGACCACAGCAGAAGAAAGCCAAGGAACAGAAAAAGTTTATTGAAGAAGTTAAGAAGGGTGACTATGTTATCACTATCGGAGGTGCACACGGATACGTTGCTGAGCTCGATGGAGACACCTTTATACTTGAAGTAGAAAAAGGCGGAAGGATTCGCTTTAACAAGTCGGCTATTTCTCTTGAAGCTACTAAAGCGGCGAACAAAAAGTAATTCCGCTATATGCTATGCGCTTCATCCAATCTATTTTCGATTTGCTCAGATTCAACCGGAGCAATTGGCGGGCGGTAGCTTTATGCGTCTTTGCAGCGACGGTTTTCTGGGTGTTTAACGCACTCAATAAGAATTACACGACAAATATCAACCTGCCTCTTCAGTTTGATTACGATGAAGAGAAATACATAGCAGTAAGGCCGTTGCCACAGTCTATTCGGTTTAACGTGACGGGACTTGGCTGGAATTTGGCTCGTCGCAGTGCGGGGCTCCGAGTGCCGCCATTAGTCGTACCGTTGGTTCAGCCTGCCGACGTTAAAAAGATAGTTGGAAGTACAGTGCCAGCGTTGGTGACTAATCAGCCCGAAGGATTTGAGATAAATTATGTTCTTACCGACACGTTGCATGTTGCAATTGAATCAAAGGCAACGAAGTGGATAGCTGTCGGGGTTGATGTACCGAACATTGTTTTTAGAAATGGATTTGGTCCTGTAAGCGACATTGAAATCACACCTGACAGCGTTTTTATTGAAGGACCAGAAAAACTGATCAATAGTTTGCCCGACCGGTTATACCTGAAGATCCCGGATCGCAATATTGATGAGGATTTTTCTGAGGATATTGAAGTGAAATTTTTGAACGACGAGCTTATCAAACGAAATCCCCCTACCGTATCCGTTAGTTTCGATGTAGACAGGTATATTGAAATCGAAGATTCAGTTCGACTGGCAATTGCTAATCCACCAAAAGGATCCTGGCCGGTTATTGGTGACAAGAAGCTCGCAGTTACCATCGCCGTTCCCGACGGCGCACAAGACACCTTTTTTATGGACTCATTAAAAGCAGTTGTCGACTTAAAAGATTTCAAGCGAGGTGAACAAAAGCTAGTACCCAAAATCGTTGGGCTTCCTAAATATTCTTACGTGGTCGACGTCGACTCGGTACTCATAAAATTCTAAAAGTTTGAACACGCCCCTTCAAATTGGTATTACAGGTGGCATTGGATCAGGTAAAAGTTTGATTTGTAAGATCTTCAAGTGCCTTGGTGTTCCCGTCTACGATGCCGATAGCCACGCGAAAGAATTAATGACCACCGATGGAATACTCGTGTCAGACATCAAGAAAGAATTCGGAGTATTGTCATATAATGTGGATGGTGGCTTAAATCGCGAGTACCTGAGTAAACAGGTTTTTAACGATCCTGAGCGACTTAAAACCCTGAATAGTCTGGTCCATCCAAGAGTAGGTGTTGACTTTGAACGCTGGACTAGCGAAAGAAGGGATTATCCTTACGTCTTGAAGGAGGCTGCATTGCTTTATGAATCGGGCTCATATGAGTCATTAGACAAGGTGATTGTCGTTTATGCAAATGAAGCACTGCGAATTCAACGTGTTTTGAAGCGTGATCCTCACCGCACGGCCGATCAGGTCAGGGCTATAATAAAAAATCAAATGCCTGAAGAAGAGAAATTGAAACGAGCCGATTTTACGATCCGAAATGATGAAACGACTTTGGTAGTACCGCAGGTTGTGTCGCTTCATAACCGCTTTAATTCCAGGCTGGATTAGTAGTCGAACCGGATCGGTTCAAAGGTTGTTAGTTTAATGTCCATAGATTTAATATGTATAAATCGGTTCTGAGTGTAGGATTAATCTCGATTACTGTGTTCTTGATTGGTTCATGTGATAAAAAGAAAAGCGGACCGGCTTCTGGCGGGGGCAGATCTCAGGGGCCGATTGCGGTTGATGCTTTCGTAGTCTCCGCACGATCAATCAGCGAGAAAATAGAGGTCCCTGGCTCATTACTCCCCTATGAAGAAACTCAGATCCGCGCTGAAGTTGGTGGACGAATTGTACAACTTAATATCAATGAAGGGTTGCTTGTTTCAAAAGGCACCTTGCTGGTTAAACTCTTTGACAAAGACCTGCAGGCACAATTGCAAAAACTCCAGGTGCAACTTCAGATTGCTGAGAAGTCTGAGGAACGCAGCAGTGAGCTTTTGAAAATCCAGGGAATTAGTCAGCAAGACTATGACCTCAGCGCATTAAATGTTGAAAATCTTCGCGCTGATATTGAGTCAACCAAAATTGCAATATCGAAAACGGAAATAAGAGCTCCTTATACCGGGAAGGTGGGATTGCGCAACGTGAGCCTCGGTGCGTACATAGCACCCAATGACGTCATTACCGTAATAAGACAAGTTGACAAGCTTAAACTTGAGTTTTCCATTCCAGAAAAATATGCAAAAGACATCACGCCAGGATATGTAATTCGTTTTCAGGTTGACGGCGGAAGCGGCAATCATATGGCAAAGGTGCTTGCAACCGAAAATAGCGTCGATCAAAATACACGTACACTGAAGGTAAGAGCTTTGGTTGATGCTAAACATCCTGAGCTGATACCTGGTGTTTTTGCAAAGGTGAATTTACAGCTTGGGAAAAATGACAATGCACTAATGGTGCCTACCCAGTCTGTAATTCCGACGGCGAGAAATAAGCAGGTTATCGTTGTCAGAGGTGACAGCGTGCATTATTCTGTAGTAGAGACAGGTGTACGTGACTCTGCTTTTGTCCATATCACGCGCGGGCTAAATGTTGGGGATACCGTTGTAACGACTGGGCTAATGGCCATACGGCCGGAGTCCAAGGTCAAGATTACAAGACTGACTAACAAGAAGTGATCAGCATTAAAACCACAGGGTTATGAATATTTCAGAACTAAGCTTGCGGCGACCCATATTGGCTTTTGTCATGAACATCCTTATTGTGGTGTTCGGCATAATAGGATTTAATTTTCTGGGAATAAGAGATTACCCGGCAATAGATCCTCCTAACGTGAACGTCCGGACTTCGTATTCTGGTGCGAATGCAGACATAATTGAATCTCAGATAACTGAGCCGCTGGAAAAATCTATCAATGGAATTCCAGGGATCAAGAATATTACTTCTGCATCAAGCGTCGGGATCAGCAATATCAACATCGAGTTTAACCTGGGGGTAGACCTGGAGACTGCTGCAAATGATGTGCGTGACAAAGTTTCTCAGGCTAGCCGGCAATTGCCGCAGGATCTTACATCGCCGCCGGTGGTGTCGAAGGCAGATGCGAATTCGGACGCAATTATTTCCATGACGGTTCAAAGCAATACACGAAACTCATTGCAGCTTACTGAGTATGGGACCAACAACCTTGTGGAACGCCTACAGACAATTCCAGGTGTAAGCAGTATTCAGATTTGGGGTGAGAGAAAGTATGCCATGCGCATTTGGTTGGACCCCACAAAACTTAGCGCTTATAGTCTCACCCCTCTAGACGTCCAAACCGCTCTCAACAAAGAAAACGTGGAGCTCCCATCAGGTAAAATTGCGGGCAATAACACGGAACTGACGGTGCGAACCTTCGGTAGACTTTATACTGAAGAAGATTTTGAGAATGTAATCATCAAGTCGGGTCCGATGGGAGATATCCGTTTGAAAAATGTTGGTGAAGCTGTGCTGGGACCGGAGAATGAAGAATCTCAGGGAAGAGAGAGCAATGTTACCATGATCGGGTTGGCCATAGTACCATTGCCAGGGGCTAATTATGTTGAAATTGCCAAGGAGTTTTACAAGCGCCTGGAGCAGATAAAAAAGGATGTCCCGGATGATATCGTGCTGAAGATTGCTATGGATCAAACTGTGTTTATCACGAGGGCAATTACTGAAGTTGAAGAAACGCTGATGATTTCAATTATCCTCGTTATTCTTATCATTTACTTGTTCTTCCGCGATTTCATTATTGCCATCAGGCCGTTAATTGATATTCCGGTATCGCTTATCGCAACGTTCTTCATAATGTACCTGTGCGGGTTTTCAATAAATGTGTTGACTATGCTGGGGATTGTTCTCGCAACTGGGTTGGTGGTGGATGATGGTATAGTTGTGACTGAGAATATCTACAAGAAGCTTGAGTCGGGCATGAATAAGTACAAAGCCGCGAGAGAGGGTTCTAAGGAAATTTTCTTTGCTGTTATTTCGACATCTATTACGCTGGCAATTGTCTTTCTGCCGATCCTGTTTCTTGAAGGATTTGTTGGAAGGTTGTTCCGGGAATTTGGCGTTGTTGTCGCCGGAGCCGTTCTGGTTTCCTGTTTCGTATCATTAACGTTGACACCTGTGCTCAGCGTAAAGCTGACCCGCAGCAAGCATGAGCATTCATGGTTTTACAGAAAAACAGAACCATTCTTTAGTGGAATGGAAAATGGGTATAGCCGGTGGCTTGGAAAATTTATGAAAGTTCGCTGGGTGTCGTTTGTAATCATTGCTCTTTGTATAGGCTCAGCTTATTTTATTGGAACGAATTTGCAATCGGAGTTGGCGCCGATGGAGGATCGGAATCAGTTCAGATTACAAATGACTGCAGTCGAAGGAACATCTTTTGATTACATGGACCAATTCGTTCAGAAGATGGTCAAGTTTGTTCAAGATTCAATTCCTGAATATAGAACCGCACTTTCAGTGACCGCACCTGGTTTTTCAGGAGCGGGTGCTGTAAACATTGGCTTTGTGCGAGTGACGCTTTCCGATCCGCATGAGCGGGCACGATCCCAGCAAGAAATTGTAGATATGGTCAACCGGAATTTGAATCGGTTTCCCGAAGGGCGTGCCTTTGTAATCCAGGAACAGACAATCCAGGTAAACAGGCGCGGCGGAATGCCAGTGCAGTTCGTAATTCAACACAATGATTTCGAAAAACTAAAGGAGGCATTACCGAAATTTCAGGAGGCAGCGAGCTCACATCCAGTGCTTCAGGGTATCGACGTGGATCTCAAATTTAATAAACCTGAGTTGAGAGTTGAGATCAACCGGCTAAAAGCTGCACAGCTAGGCGTTTCTGTTCAGGATATAGCCCAAACGTTGCAACTTGCTTACAGCAATCTTCGCTTTGGATATTTCACCAAGGAAGGGAAACAATATCAGGTGATGGGACAGGTGACTCGTGTAGATCGTGATGATCCTGACGATTTGAAGAACTTGTACGTAAGAACGAACTCCGGTCAGCTTATTTCACTGGACAACGTTGTATCTGTGGAGGAATCGACGACACCCCCTTCATTGTACCACTTTAATCGATACAAGTCTGCTACTATTTCCGCTGGGCTTGCGCAAGGCAGAACAGTTGGTGACGGCATCAAGGCAATGGAAGAGATCAAGAGCCAGGTGCTTGACGATACGTTCACTACATCGCTTACCGGTACTGCAAGAGATCTTTCTGAGAGTTCCAGCAATACATCATTTGCATTCTTGCTCGCGCTCATATTGATATACCTGATATTAGCTGCGCAATTTGAAAGTTTTGTTGATCCATTTACCATTATGCTCACGGTTCCTTTGGCGATTGCAGGTGCCATGATCGCATTGGCAATTTTTGGTCAAACAATTAATATCTTTTCTCAGATTGGAATGATCATGTTAATTGGACTTGTGACGAAAAACGGAATATTGATCGTGGAGTTTGCAAATCAAAAGAGGGAGGATGGCTTGCCACGAATGGAAGCAGCCCTTGAGGCATCCCGTCTTCGACTGCGTCCCATCCTTATGACGAGCTTAGCCATGGCGTTGGGTAGCTTGCCGTTGGCACTGTCGATCGGTGCGGCGTCTACAAGCCGGCAACCGCTGGGAATAGTTATTGTCGGAGGGATATTATTCTCGCTCATATTGACACTGTTTGTCATACCGGCTATGTATACATATCTGTCTCGTCAGCCCAAGCATGTAACATTTGAGGACGAAATAGCTCAGCCTAACAAGGAATTGGTTTATGATGCGTAGCTTCTTAGCGATCGGTTTTGTATTTGTATTTCATTTTTCATTTTCTCAGGAAGAAATCTCTCTTGAACAGGTTGTAGCCTTAGCGCTGGAACGAAATTATGGAGTCCTGGTGGCGAAGAACACGTCGGAAGCGGCCAAAACCGATAATGACTATGCCTTTGGTGCGTTTATCCCTCAGGTAAACGTCGTTGGAAGTACAGTCTGGAACAGCAATGATCAAGCGTTACGTTTTGAGGATGAAAACAGAAACAATAGTGGTAAGGCCGAATCAAACAATATCACTGCTACCGCGCAGCTTCAGTGGACATTGTTTGATGGCACGCGGATGTTCGCAACGCGCGAGCGCATAGCGGCAATAGCATCTCAGGGTGAGCTACTGGTCAAAGATCAAATGGTAAATACCATTGCTGCGGTGGCAACCAACTATTTCGATATTGTCAGGCAGAAACAGCAGCTTCGCGCTATTCAGGAACAGATGGCGGTAAATGAAGAGCGTGTGAAACTCGCGGATCGCAAGCTTGCCGTTGGGATGGGTGCAAAGCCTGAGTTGCTTCAGGCCCGGGTTGATTACAATGAGCAACGTACGCAGGCACTTCAGCAACAGGCCCTGATTACACAGTTGAAAGATCAGTTGAATGCCCAGGTCGGGCTCCAACTTCCCGCTCAGTATGACGTTCCTGATACCATAATTATCGATCTGAATTTGCATCGGGAGGAAATTGAAAACAACATCGATAACACAAACTATACATTGCAGTTGTCGCGTCAGGAAATCGGAATTTCCAGTCTCGCTCTTAGAGAACGAAAAGCAGAATTGCTTCCTTTCTTAAATTTTAATGCAGCGTACAATTATTCCCGTACCGACAATACACGATTAATTAATCCATTTGCTCCAATATTCAACCAATCGGATGGGTACAATTATGGGTTCACCGTCAATGTTCCAATTTTAAATGGATTCAACCAGCGTCGCCTTGTTCAACAGGCGCGAATCAATATTCGGCGGCAACAAATACTGTATGATCAGGCTAAGGCCGATGTTAATGTTGCATTGCAGAATGCGTTTGTCAATTATGATAATGCAAAGGAAATTTTATTGGTAGAGGAGGAAAACATTCTATTCGCCAAAGAGAATGTTTCGATAGCACTGGAGACTTTTAAACGTGGTGCCACTACTTTTGTGGAATTGCGTACTGCGCAGCAAAGTCTTGCTGATGCATACACAAGGCTGATAAATGCCCGTTACCTGGCTAAAATTGCTGAAATAGAATTACTTCGATTGAACGGCGGTTTGCTTGCTGAAACTCCTTCAGGGAAATAGTTTTAATCTTTTATTCATATTTTGCACCATCGTCAATTACAAGATGGTTCAACAAATACGCGAGACAGCCGAATACCTTCAATCAAAAGGAATAGAACGTCCTGAAATTGGGGTGATCCAGGGCACAGGGCTTGGAAATGTATTTATTCAGCACATCAGGCATGCAGTGACCATTGATTACAGGGACATTCCCAACTTTCCTGATTCGACCGTTGGCTTTCACAAAGGCAAATTGATTTTTGGCGAGGTAGGTGGTAAAAAGGTTCTTACCATGCAGGGACGTTTTCATTATTATGAAGGCTATTCCATGCAAAAGATCACGATGCCAATTCGCGTCATGAAGATGCTCGGTATCAAGTATCTTCTGATTTCTAATGCAGCGGGCAACATGAATATGGACTGGAAAAAAGGTGAGCTAATGTTGATCGATGATCATATCAATTTGCAGCCAGACAGTCCGTTGCGGGGTATAAATTATGATGAACTTGGTCCTCGTTTTCCCGACATGAGTCAGCCATATTCAAAAATCCTGAACGCAAAACTTATAAGCCTGGCGAAAGAAAAGAGCATTAAGTTGAACGTTGGCGTATACGCATGTGTGATGGGGCCAAATCTTGAAACCCGTGCTGAGTACCGTTATCTGCGTCGCATTGGTGCCGACGTAGTTGGAATGAGCACCGTACCCGAGGTAATCGTTGCTAATCATGCCGGATTGCCCTGCTGTGCAATATCCGTTCTCACCGATGACTGTGATCCGGACAATTTGCAGCCGGCTAATATTGCCGAGATCATTGAAGTGGCCAGCAAAGCGGAGAACAAATTAACGGAACTGTACGTCGAGCTAATACACGCTTTGTAGTTCCTTACCTTTCAAAAATTCGTCGATTTTTATGAAGATTTTCCTAAGATTCTTAGTTGGAGTACTAGTCGTTTTCGCTCCGGACGCACTTTGTCAAAAAACCCGCGTACAGGTAACTTCTCCCAATAACAAAATTGTAGTTGATATAACAGCCCAGGCGGAGCTCATGTGGACGGTGAAATATGGTGAGCAAACAATTATTGAGCCTTCCGCAATTGGATTGCAACTACAATCCGGAGAGGTGCTGGGCGCTAGCCCTAAGATAGCTTCCTCTAAACTTGAGAAAGTAAAAAAAGAGATTACGCCAATCAATTATAGAAAATCGCTGATTCCGGATGAATATAATCAATTAACGGTTCGGCTGAGGGGTGACTATGGTGTATTAGTTCGTGTATACAATGACGCTGTTGCGTACAGGCTGTTCACTTCCAGGAAAGACAGCTTAGTAATAAAAAATGAGATTGTTAATTTCAATTTTACTCAAGATTACAATTCGTTCATTCCTTTTGTGAGAGATCTGAGAGGCACTGAAATTTTCGTCAACTCTTTTGAAGCGCTTTACAAGGAGGGCACCATTTCCAAGATCAATCCAGACACGCTAGCATTCTTGCCGCTGCTTGTTGATATCGGAAACGGTAAGAAGGTTGTTATTCTTGAAGCCGATCTGGAGAACTACCCTGGTTTATTTATAAATGTCAATGAAGAGACGCGCAAAGGATTGATCGGGATGTTTGCACCTTACCCACTTGAAGAGAAGCAAGGCGGCTTCAATCAAATGAATCTTATGGTGACGCAACGTGCAGACTATATCGCGCGTACTCAGGGCACGAGGAGTTTTCCCTGGAGAGTAGTCGCAATTAGTGAAAATGATAAGGAGCTTTTGGACAATGACATCGTGCAGAAGCTGGCGGCACCCCCAAGGATCGCCGATGTTTCATGGATAAAACCTGGTAAAGTTGCGTGGGACTGGTGGAATAATTGGAATATATCTCATGTAGATTTTCGTGCAGGGATTAATACACAAACCTATAAGTATTACATCGATTTTGCAGCGAATAATAAGCTTGAATACATCATAATGGATGAAGGTTGGTCAGTCAGTACAGATATGACAAAGATTTCTGATAAGATAAATCTAAAGGAAATCGTAGCGTATGGAAAAGAAAAAGGCGTTGGAGTGATATTGTGGGCAACCTGGTACGCTTTGACGAAGCAAATCGACGAAGTCTTCGAGAAATATTCGAAAATGGGTGTCAAAGGTTTCAAGGTAGACTTTCTCGATCGCGATGACCAGAAGATGGTTACTTCCACCTATGCGATAGCTGAAAAGGCAGCAAAGTATAAGTTGTTAGTTGATTATCACGGGGTTTACAAACCGACCGGGCTGCAGAGAACATATCCCAACGTTATAGGGTTCGAGGGTGTTAAGGGTATGGAGAATACCAAGTGGGCAAGAGATGATGTACCTCGGTACGATGTATCTATTCCTTTTATAAGAATGATGGCTGGGCCAATGGATTATACACCCGGTGCTATGAAAAATGCAAACAAGGAAAACTTCCGGCCAATACATGCAGCTCCTATGAGTCAGGGTACCCGTTGCCATCAACTGGCAATGTATGTGGTTTTTGAGGAGCCTTTGAAGATGTTATCCGACAATCCTACGAATTACATGAAGGAGCAAGAATGTACTGATTTTATTAGCAAGTTTCCCACAACCTTTGAAGAAACGGTAGCGATCGATGGTGAGGTAGGAGAATACGTTGCCATTGCCCGTCGGCGTTCAGATACCTGGTACGTTGGTGCGATGACAAATTGGAATTCAAGGGAATTGACAATGGATTTTTCTTTCCTCCCGAAAGGAAGTTACGAAGCCGTAATTTTCAGAGATGGCGTGAATGCGGACCGCGATGCCACGGATTACAAAAAGGAGGTTGTTAAAATCGGGTCTGGAGATAAATTAACGGTACACCTTTCCAATGGCGGTGGCTGGGCTGCCATTCTAACGAAACTTAAATAATGGCTTTCACACTTGTCACTCTGTTGGGTTCCGCAATGAGCCTATAGCCGATCAGTTGTCTATTTTTCAGCAATAATCAGTTGCTGATTATAAATGTCATCAAATGCGTCAGGCAACAATTCTTTCATCTCTGTTGTGGAAACGAACTTGAGTTTATTGTTCGCCAGTTTTTCCTGGTAAAAGGATAGCGTATTCGAAAAGCAGTTTAGGCCATATTTATACTTGAACTTACCAACAATTGACTGATCCGCTATCCACTCGTCCTCTGTCTTCCACTCTGGATCGGGTAGCTGAACCTGAATTAACGCTTTCCCTCCATCTTTAAGCTTTCTATAAAACAGATTAAAAATGTCATCAATCAACTTACCGGACACATGCTGCAGTACGGCAAAGGTATAAATCAAATCAACCGAAGCATCGGGAATATGATCGGCTTTACCTTTTAATACGTTGATGTAGTTAAGATTCTCGCGATGATTGATTGTGTCTGCACAAAGCAATACTCCATCAGAAATATCGAGTGCGTATAGCCTCTTAGTTTTTGCTGCGACTATCTTGGCAAGAAAGCCTGGCCCACATCCGTAGTCCATTACAACAGATTCTGGTGTTATATAATTGGCGACGACATATTTATATAGGAGTTGTCGGCTTGAGAGATTGCGTTTGTATTCGCGCAATAAGAACGTCTTCTTTGACTTTTCCTTTTCACCCAGGAAATAATGGGGACTCAATGCCAACACGTTCAAGGCAGCGGCCTTTTTAAATTTTTTGGGAGTATTTTTTATAAGAAATCTGATCCACTGGGCATCCAGAAAGGTTTGCGAGCCCTTGCCCTGTATCGCGTACAGTTTTAGTCCGGATAACAGCTTGGTGATCATAGTGGTCGATTATTGAGATACTGCAGCCCCTTCAATGTTCTGATCTATGACCAAAACGTAGTGGTGCAGGTCGGACCGTAACTAAATCTAACCACTATTTCCTGCAAGTACACCAACAGGGGATAGAAAAATGTTCAGGTAGCGGTTTACCATGATGTCAAACTTGGCTGGTCTGACCCTGAACCAAGGTATGAATCTTAAAATGTCCAGGTTGTCGCGATAATGTTTGCGAACACATCTTTAGATAACAGCAAAATTTTCTCGAAGAATGATGAGAATTTCTAATCGCCTGACCCTTGTAGATAAATGTTGAACATCTGAGCGTCTGATGGACACAACGCGTTAATGCTTGTTTTTTCCAAGGATTTGAATTGATAGCATTTGGTGTAGCTTCCGCTTCGATCTCGACTTAATGTTTCTATGATGGTGCATAATTTAGATGGGAAGCGTTTAGTTGGAACAAGTTTTTTCTGGACACTGATTCTAGCAATTATCTGTGGGTGTCGGTCAGACCAACCCCCGAAGCAGGCGAATGTTTCCGATTGGGTTAAGATTGGGCCCGGCGGAGGTGGCGCGACATTCATTCCTACCTTTTCATATGAAACAGACCAGCAATTCCTGGTGCGTTGTGACATGACTGGAAGTTACCTCACGAAAGATGGCGGTGACTCTTACAGCCAGATAAATTTTGCGAACGGTGCGGATAGTTTTGCATTCGATCCCCACGATGTAAATACTATTTATATCGGTTCCTCATCGTTGAATCGTTCAACCGATGGCGGAAAAACATGGACACAGATTTTCCCGACCAAGGATGAGATCTCATCTGAAAAATATTTCGGTGATCATGCCAGTTATTCTTTCAAAACTATTTCAACGTCCATTTACAATTCGGAGAACGGTAATGTCGAACGGATACGTGTAGACCCAGCCAATAAGGACATGCTTTATTTCAGCATGGGGAATGTCTTTTATTATTCGGCTGATCGAGGGAAAACTGTTTATAAAAAAGAACTTCAGCACAGAGTGGATTTCATCTACACAAATTCTGGAAAACTCAAAAATGAGGTATTAATTTTTACCGCTAACAGCATTTACGCATTTAACAAAACATCTAATGAATTTCAGGAAAATGCGTTTCCGAAATCAATGACCCCAGCATTCTCCTTTACCGGAGGTTCTGTAAAGGATAGCGATAATGTGATTTTCTATGCACTTCATCACGACCAGTCAAAAGAAATCGATGAAGAGTTTGGATATACAGAATTGTGGACCTCAAGTGATCAAGGTGTTAGTTGGGAGAAGGTGAAAAATGCGACTGTTAACAACGATCAGGCTAGAATACAGCCAAGCTATTCAATGGTCTCTTGTTCTGAGTTCGATGCGCAGCATGCGTACCTGGTAACCAACCGGTATCTGGAAAGGGCCAACAACAAAACTGTTTATTGGTATGGAGCTCTAAAGACCGAAGATGCAGGAAAAAACTGGGACTGGGCCTGGAAAGGCGGGGGAGGGTCTGGCCAATATGGTGTAAAGGATGGCATCGGTGTATCAAATCTTAAGGATGCATGGGCTGAGAAAGCATTCGGTGGTGAATATATTCGATTGATGGATGTGGGCGTTTCACCTTCCAACGGCAATGTTGCCATTGTAACAGACTGGTATCGGACAATGAAAACGAACGATGGAGGTAAAACGTGGCGGGAGGTATACAGCGAAACGCAACCCGACGGATCCTTCATCAGCCGCGGCATGGACGTGACTACTGCCTATGGTGTTCACTTCGATCCATTCGATAGCAACCACCTGGCTATTAGTTACACTGATATCGGGTATCATCATTCTTTTAACCGGGGAAAAAGTTGGACGAGGTCGATGGAAGGAATCCCTGACGCATGGCAAAATACATGCTATTGGATCGTATTCGATCCGGAGATAAAAAACAAGGTCTGGTCAGTATGGGGAAATCTACACGATTTTCCCAGGGGAAAAATGACGCGTAGTCCCTCATGGAAACGCCGGGCGAGAGGAGGAGTTTGTGTTTCCCTCGATGGAGGTAGAACATGGTCTGTGAGCAATGAAGGCATGACCGACAATGCAGCAACGACATCGCTGGTGCTCGATCCCGAATCACCCGCAGGGAATCGTACGCTATACGCCGCAGTCTACAATAAAGGAGTTTTTAAATCAAGCGACGATGGTAAGACGTGGACTTTGAAAAATACTGGCATCGATGAAAATACCTGTGCATTTGAAATTACCCGGACTAGTAACGGAACCTTGTTTTTGGTTGTGAGTCCAACTCCAGCCCATCGCGATGAAAAAACAGGTCCTGAGTTTTTTCCTGGTGCGGTTTATAAATCTACCGATAAAGCGGAAACTTGGACAAAGCTGACGATAAGTGACAAACCTGTAATATTTCCGAATGGAATTGATTACGATCCGGAGAATCCCAATCGAATATATCTAGGCTGCTGGTCATCCATTACACTAAGCGACATCGTCGGTGGCGCCGTAGCACGCTCTGCTGGTGGCAACCGAACATTAGATTCTGAAGGCGGAGTGTTTATGTCGGAAGACAATGGTGAAACATGGACGTCAGTTTTTGATACAAAGCAATATGTTTATGATGTCACCATAGACCCATACCACCAAGGACGCCTTTATTTAAACACTTTTAACCAGGCCGCATATCTATCCGACGACTACGGTAAGAATTGGAAAAAGTTAAAAGGTTATGATTTCCATTGGGGCCAACGTGCCATAGTTGATCGAAACGATCCGGATAAAATTTTTCTTACCACTTTTGGTTCAAGTGTGTGGCATGGTATACCTGCCGTTGAATAAAACTTTTTGATGATGCATTTTAAAAATCACGCACAGGCTATACTACGGACTTTTACTATTACATTGGTTTTATTCGGTTGTTCAGGAGTTGGAAAGGAGCCGATGGACAGCAGCGACGATGTTGATGACGTAAGTTCCTGGAGTGTAATAGGTGCAGGAGGTGGTGGGGCGATGTTTAATCCTGCGGTTAGCCCGCTAAATCCTGAACTTGCTTTTGTTAGCTGCGACATGACAGGCTCCTACGTTACTGACGACGGCGGAAATAGGTGGAGGATGTTCAATCTTCGCGGTGTTGTCGATTTCTATGCTTTTGATCCAAAGGACCCAAAGACAGTATATGCTAATGCCAGTGCATTGTTCAGGAGTACTGATTCGGGAAAAACGTGGAATGCCATTTATCCTCCGCCAGGGGAAATTGCCGGGATTATTTCGAAAGGCGACCATGCTATGGAGGTCATCGTGACCAAAGACAGCAGTAGTAGAAAGGTCTTAGCCCTTGCCATTGATCCAGCTGATTCTAAGAAATTATATGCAGCAATTTCGATCGACAAGGAGATAGGGTTTTTTATTTCGAATGATCATGGAGCCAGCTGGACTAAGGATCACATCCTGACCGACGGTGCTAAGAAAATCTTTATCCTCCCTTCCTCTCCTGAAAACGACAGGACAATCTATGTGACTGGAAAGAATTCTAATGCTGTTAGACATGATGGTGTATGGACGGTGAACAAAGGACCATCAGGCGTAAAGATGTTGACTGAAGTTTCAGGAGGATTTGATAAGCAGCAAAACAAATTTTTGATCTACGCAATTGCAGGTGAAAGCTATTTCAATCCCGAAGGAGATCCATCCGGAGTTTATTTTTCAGACAACGGCGGGAAGACTTGGGAAAACAGACAAAGTGGCCTGCTATCTTTTCAAATTGCAAATGCAGCAATGCCGGAATATCGAGCTATAGCGACCAGTGCAAATAACCCGTCCGTTGTATACGTCTCTTACAACAATCTTCGAACTCATAAGGACACTACGTGCATCGGAGTTGCTAAGAGTATTGACTACGGCGTGACATGGAGTTTGTCCTGGATGGATAGAATTGGTCCGGGTAATGGACAGGTACCTTCTGCTAATTTTGAGGATGGCTGGCTTAATGACAGGTTTGGTCCGTCGTGGGGAGAAAATCCCTTCTCTATCGGAGTCGATCCCAATAATCCGGACGTTTGTTATGGGACAGATTTCGGACGAACGATCAAGACTGAAGACGGCGGAAAAACCTGGAGGCAGGTCTATACAAAAAATGCTGGATCAGGATGGTCGTCGAGGGGCCTTGATGTAACAACGAGCTATCAAATTGTATTCGATCCGTTCAATCCCGCGCATCGGTTTATCGCTACAACAGATATTGGATTGATGGAGAGCAAAGATAGTGGAATCAGCTGGAGCAGTGCAACGAAAAACAACGGTATCCCCAGGCGCTGGGAAAACAGCACCTATTGGATGGTAATGGATCCTCAAATAAAAAATAGGATTTGGGCTGCAATGAGTGGTACACATGATCTTCCGAGACCTAAGATGTGGCGGAGAAATGGTATAGGACGTTTTACCGGAGGGATCGTTTTAAGTGATGATGGCGGCTCTTCCTGGAAGCCTGTAAGCGCAGACATAGGTGAAGCGGCGGTGACGCATCTATTACTTGACTCCGCAAGTGACCCTGCGTCGAGAACATTATATGCTTGTGCCTTTGGGAAGGGTGTTTTTAAATCTACAGATGGAGGCAAGACATGGAAACAAAAGAATAAAGGACTGCCAGTGAAGGAACCTTTCGCATGGCGCCTTGAACGCCGACATGGTGATGGAACGATATTTCTTGTGATCGCGAGGAGAGCTGAGGACGGCAGCATAGGTACCGAGAACGACGGCAGTATTTATAGGTCAATTGATGGTGCTGAAAGTTGGGAAAAGGTTGCACTGCCTGAAGGAACTAATGGTCCGATGAGTTTAATAGTTGATCCTGGAAATCCGCAAACGCTGATTTTGTCAGCATGGGGTAGACCTGTACCCGGGCGTTTTTCGTCAGATGTAGGTGGCGGTATTTTTAGATCAGTTGACGATGGCAGAACATGGCAACAAGTTCTCGAGAGCGATCAGCATATTCATGATATTACTTATGATCGGCGCAGCAAAACGTTTTATGCATGCGGATTCAATGGGTCAGCATACAGGTCAGAGGACGGAGGTAAAACATGGAACCGCATTCGCGGTTATAATTTCAAGTGGGGGAAACGGGTAGACCCAGATCCAACAGACCCGGAAAAGATATTTGTTATAACATTTGGAGGTGGCGTCTGGTATGGACCGGCCAAAGGTGACCCAGATGCTGCTGAGGACATTGCCACTGATGTAATTGCCCATCACTAGCAACGACTTAAAATGTCGTATTCGAGGGGTCACTCTGATATCAAAAAAAAAGAAATTTTTTAATGAGATCAGTAAAAGGCCCGTCCCTTAACCGTACAGGTGAAGTTTTCCTTTACTACTGATGGATCTTAAAATATATACTGTCAAAGACTTTGTGCTGGACGAATCATTCCAAAAATGGATTCTTGAACCCGATGAGGATTCAAGAATTTTTTGGGAAGAATGGTTAAATGCACATCCCGAAAAATCAGATACGATCGCGGCGGCAAAGTCAATGGTCTTGTCAATTAGAAGGGAAGAAGAAAAGAAGCTCACGCGCGAGCGAGACGAAGTGTGGGAAATGATCTCAAAGAGTATTCTTCAGTCCGATCGCGATTCAGCATTAAACATTAAGGAAATTCAATCAAAATGAACTTATAATCCACATACGTATGACTAAACTACTACAATTAAAGTTTAAGGCATTCATAGGTGTGTTATTCTTTGGGGTCTGGCTAACGAGTCCGGGACTGGCGAGCGCTCACAATGAATCATACACTATTAATGCGACGTCGGCACTTTCGCCTTTTGTCCAGGACAGGGTTGTTTCCGGTACGATCAAGGATCAGCTTGGAGATTTGCTGCCGGGTGCGAACGTCCTGGTAAAGGGAACAACCATCGGTACAACGGCAGACGGTGACGGTAGATTCAGCCTGACAGTGCCCAGTGGCTCAAACATCCTCGTAGTGTCATTCATAGGATACGCGTCACAGGAGATAACTGTTGAGGGGCAAACTACGCTGGACATTGTATTGCAACCGGATCCGGCTACACTCTCCGAAGTTGTCGTTGTGGGATATGGTACTCAGAAGCGCAGTGACCTTACTGGTGCTATTAGTTCAGTAAAATCTGAAGACCTTAACCAGTTGCCGATGCAACGTGTTGACCAGGCGCTTCAGGGACGTGCCCCGGGTGTGATGGTTTTAAATCCAAGTGGGCAGCCCGGTGGAAAAACAACAATCCGTATTCGCGGTATGAATTCCATCACGGGTAGCAACCAGCCTCTGGTTGTTGTTGATGGACTGCAAGGTGTGGAAATCGAATCACTAAATCCAAACGACATTGAATCGATCGAGATTCTCAAAGATGCATCGGCAACGGCGATCTACGGATCACAGGGGGCAAATGGGGTGTTGTTAATTACAACCAAACGAGGTAAGAAGGGGACGCCTGTAATTAATTACAGCTATAGTCTCAGCTATCAGCAACTTCGCGAAAAGCTTGATTTGATGAATGCTGCAGATTTTGCAAGATCGATAAATGATAATCGCGCAAGCCAAAATCAGCCAGGCGATGACATTATTACTCCCACACCAATTTTCACTGCCGAACAAATCGCAGACTTTGAGAGAAATGGAGGAACAGATTGGCAAGATGCAGTTTACCGCACCGCTCCAATGCAAAGCCATCAACTCGGTATTAGTGGTGGTACGGACAACGTGCAATATTTGGTGTCAGGCGGATATCTTGATCAGCAGGGTATTTTGTTAAACTCGGAGTTCCAGCGTTTTACACTTCGTTCAAATGTAAATATCGATATCAACAAATGGCTGAGTTTCGGATTGACCTGGGCCGGTATAAGAGAGAAGGGAAGTACACCACCTTTTGGTGAAGGACCACAAGATGTTGATGCTCTTGGCCAGGTCGTTAGCCTTGCGCCACGCTGGGGAGCGACTATTCCTATATATGATGAGTTGGGAAATTACAGCAAGCACCCATCTAACTTTGGAGAACCTGGTATGGGCAACCCAGTTGCAAGTGCAAAGGAAGTGTTTGTTGATAACAATACTATGCGCAATAACCTCAATGCGTATCTGGAATTCAAACCGCTACAGGGACTTTCGATTAGAATTACTGGCGGGGCGGTCACTCGGAATTCTAACAACTACCGGTACATGAATGCGAATACCTTCACAGGATTTCAAAAATCCGGACTTGCGCAAACTTCTAACGGTATATATACACGCTTGCAGAATTCCAATATCGTTTCCTACAACAAACAGTTTGGTATTCATGATTTGACAATTACAGCGGTGGCTGAACAACAGGTGGAGACTGACAAGAATACGTCTGTGGAAGCAAACGGATTTTCCGTTGATGATAAAAGTATATGGGATCTTGGTGGTGCCTCCACCAGGTTTGCAGCCTCATACAACAGAAAAAGGGTTATCAATTCTTACCTTGCAAGGGTCAATTATTCATTGGCTGATAAATATTTGCTGACAGCAAGTTATCGCGCCGATGGATCTTCGGTTTTCGGAGCCAACAACAAATGGGGTTATTTCCCCTCTGTCTCCGCGGCGTGGAGAGTTTCCGAAGAGAAATTCTTGCAAGATATAGACGTAATTTCTGAATTGAAGATTCGCGGAAGCTGGGGTATCACAGGTAACCAAAGTGTTAGTCCATATGCATCCCTTTCTCAAATTTTGTCAGGAGCAAATTATCCCTATGACGGCGGTGGCGCTACCAATATAGGATTCAGTATTATCCGAGCTGCAAATCCAAATCTGAAATGGGAATCAACTACGCAAACCGACATCGGATTTGACATGGGCCTTTTCGACGGAAGATTGACAGCATCCTTCGACTATTATGTGAAAACAACAAAGGATCTCTTACTTAGCCGTCAATTGCCTACGATGACTGGCTTCAGCAGCATCGTGGATAACATCGGTTCAACTGAAAACAAAGGTATAGAGATAGGGTTAGGTGGTGACCCACTGGTGGGTGAGCTGCGTTGGAATACGGGATTCAACATTTCATTTAACAAGAGTAAGGTCCTTAAACTTGCAGATGAAAACAGGCTTCCATTTAGAACTACGACGGGTGCAGGTTATGGTATAACCAATAGTGCTGCGCTGATGTATTTGAAAGCGGGTGAGCCATTCGGTCAAATGACCGGGCGGATTACGCTAGGAACATGGAGCGAAGCGGAAAGGGATGAAGCCGCTGTATTTGGTCAACTACCTGGCGATATAAAATACAAGGATATCAATGATGACGGAGTAATTAACAATTCCGATCTGACTGTTATCGGCAATGCCTTACCAGATTTTATCTACGGATGGAGTAATCGACTATCTTATAAGAATTTTGAACTCATTGTTCTCATCCAGGGAGTATACGGAAACGATCTGTTCAACATAAACAGAATTCGTCTTGAGAGACCGGGAGAAGGTACCAGCGCTAATTTGCTAAATCGTTGGACACCCGAAAATCAGGATACAGATGTGCCCGCATTTATTCTACAAAGCGATCGTAAAGCAGCAGCACTTCCGTCGGGTAGGGTCTCGGTTGGCGATAGCCGGATAAGCCGTTGGGTAGAGGATGCATCGTATGTGCGACTGAAGAATATCACTTTAGGCTATTCGTTGCCTACCTCAATGATCTCGAAGCTTGGCATGGCTAAACTGCGGGCATATGTAACGGGAACAAATCTCATTACCATTACGGATTATACCGGTTATGACCCGGAAATTAGTTCGTTCAATTCAAATGATGCGAGCTTGGGTATCGATTTTGGTAGCTATCCTACTTCCAAAACATTTACGGTTGGCGTAGATATCACATTCTAAAAAGTTTTTTATGAAAGCATTTACATCAATAAAAAAATATAGCGCAGTAGTTGCTCTCGTCGCTGCTTCAGCCTGCCAAAGCCTCGACGAAAGCCCGGAAGGATTTGTGAGCCCTTCAAATTTCTACACAACGATAGGGCAAGGCGAAGCCGCCTTAACGGGTTCGATGAATCAACTTTGGGATTACTGGGGCGGGTATTCTTATGGATATGGAAATTTTGTTCACGACGATCAGCTCCTGGATGGAGATCTGAACATAAGCTCGAACTATGGAAACGACCTCTGGAATATTCACTACAGGGCATTGAACAACATCAATGGTGTTATAAGAGCCGTGAAGGGCGGATCGATTGAGGGCGTTGATCAATCAGATATAGATGTATTGATGGCTCAGGCAAGATTCCTGAGAGCATATAACTATTTTACGTTGGTGCGCTTGTATGGTGATCTGCCTTTAATAACTGAAGATACGCCAGACCCGGTGACCAATCCCATTACGACACGAACGCCTATTGAGCAAGTGTATAATTTGATCGTTGACGATTTCACCTTTGCTATTGAAAAACTTCCTGCTGTGTGGGATGGTGCGCCGGGGAGACCGTCATCATCAGCTGCCAAAGGATTACTGGCGAAAGTATATTTGACAATGGCTACAGCTCCTCTTAATAAGACAGAAAATTTTGCGAAAGCCCGGGATTTAGCTGCCGACCTGATGGATGATGGAACACATTCACTTGTACCAAAAGTCGATGATGTGTTTAAACCTGAATATAAATATGGACCAGAAATGATGTGGTCTTTCAATTCTACTGCAGACGATCCGGCGACAGATCCTCAAATATGGGCGCCTTCGTTACTGGAGGGATGGGGTGATGCCAGCATTGATCCTGAGTGGTCGGATAGCTGGTTTGAAAGCTCACCCGACGAACCTCGTCAGGCTGCTTATCTGATTGTCGAAGTCAATGGTACGCCGTATACTGAATTTGATGAGCAGCGACCATTCATCCGGAAATACTTATACATTTCTGACGATGAATACAACACCTATCAAAGCAGGGCGAATTTTCCAATCATTCGATTTGCCGACGTATTGCTGATTTATGCCGAAGCTGCTAACATGGCTGCAGGTTCCCCTACTCCTGAAGCTTATGAAGCCATCAACCAGGTCAGAAGGCGTGCATTTAACGTTGATCTTAATACACCTAGCGCTCTGGCAGACCTCCCTGGTGGATTGTCGGCTGCAGACTTCGATGCTGCAGTAATTGCAGAGAGGGATAAGGAACTTTGTTTTGAATATGACAGGTGGCATGATATTGTGAGAAAAAGATTGTTGCCAACAATCTTTGCGGGTCGCGACGATATTCTGGCCAACTTTTCTGAGGAAGATTACTTATATCCAATTCCTGTGTATGATGCGCAGATACTGGGTAGCCAGAATCCTGGATACGAAATTACAGATTGAAGATTGGGGTTTTAATTTGGTTATCGAAAAGTCCTGCCATATCAGGACTTTTCTTTTGATAGTTTAATAGTTCTAGACGATTGAATGATGCATTTCAAAAAAGTTTGTGCAACCACTGCGTTGCTTTCCCTTTTGTTCATGTCCAGCCACAGCGTTGCGCAGGATTTAAAATTGTTGGATTGGAAGCCTGTTAGCCAGATGGTGGTACCCAGAACCACCATACTGCGTCCTAAGTTTCCTGTAATTGATATTCACAATCACCTTGGCGACCTGGATGAGATGGAGAACTATTTGAAAGAGATGGATAAAGCAGGTGTAAGGATCGCTGTAAGTCTCGATGGTCACTCGAAGGATGACTTCTACAAAGCACATTTAAAGAAATCACAATCGCTTTCTAAAGAACGACTGCTTGTTTTTTTTGCTCCGGACTGGCGGCGGATTGACGAACCAAACTTTGGAGTTAACGAAGCAAAGCGATTGGAAGAAGCGGCTAAGCTTGGAGTCCGAGGTGTCAAAGTATTCAAGTCGCTGGGGCTTACTGTAAAGGACAAAACAGGAAAGGTGGTTCCTGTCGATGACCCGCGACTGGATCCCATCTGGGCAAAATGTGGTGAATTAAAAATTCCGGTCATGATCCACATCTCCGACCCAAAAGCATTTTTTACACCAGTAGATGAGCATAATGAAAGATATGATGAACTAGCCGAGCATCCGGAATGGTCATTTTATGGAAATGATTTTCCAGCGAAGGAAGAGATTCTTGCTCAACGAAATCGTGTTTTGGCAAAACATCCGAAGACAACTTTCATAGGGGCGCACATGGGAAATCTACCTGAAGATCTTGGTACTGTATCTATGTGGCTTGAAACCTATCCAAATTTTTTCGTAGACATTGATGCTCGTATCAGTGAATTGGGACGGCAGCCCTATAGCGCACGTAAGTTCATGATCAAGTATCAGGATCGCGTGTTGTTTGGAACCGATACATCTCCTGACGCAAAGGCATACAGCATTTACTATCGTTTCCTCGAAACCGACGACGAATATATCGATCCAGCAGAAGGCCACCATCTGCAGGGACGCTGGATGATCTACGGCATTTTTCTGCCCGACGATGTTTTAGAAAAAATTTATAACAAGAATGCGATGAAGATATTGAATGCGGCGGTTTATAGGTAGAGACGCCATGCATGGCGTCCCTACGACTTCCAATTCAATGGGTTATTAATAATGTATTGGCGAATCCGATCGAACGATTCCTCGTCGCGGATAACATGATCGTGAAATCGTGATTGCCATTGAAATGGTCTACGGTCTCCATCAAAAAATTTATCACCAGAATTGATCTCCGAATCATCATACAATTTTTTGACCTGCGTGGTGACGGATGATTTAAATCCACGGATTACAGATCCCAGATTTTTGGATTGCGGACCGAATTTGGTAGAGACGCCATGCGTGGCGTCTCCACGATGCATATTGGAGACGCCACGCATGGCGTCTCTACCATTAAATTCATTTTCCCCGATGATCAATATTGCATGAAAATGATTTGGCATAACGACGAATTCATCCAATTCCAAATTCATATCAGCACGGATTTCTGGCGTTTTCAACCATTCCGATTCCACAATCTTTCCGATGGTAGATAAATACATTTTGCCATCCCGAATTTCACCAAAATAATGTTCGCGATTTCTGGTGCAAATAGTGATGAAATATGCGGCTGCATCTCGATAGTTCCAGTCCTGCCAACGGGTGGATGGAATTCGATATTTGTTCTGAAATTTTTCGGGCATAAATGATGGGTAACGGTGTAATACAGGAAATGACAATGGTAATGATTTTCATAATCCGGTAATCGGATCCTGCAATATGTTTTCCAGACGTAGAGACGCCATGCATGGCGTCTATTCATTTTCCCCAATGGCCAATATTGCGTGAAGGTGATTTGGCATTACGACAAATTCATCCAATTCCAAATTCATATCAGCACGGATTTCTGGCGTTTTCAACCATTCCGATTCCACAATCGTTCCGATGGTAGATAAATACATTTTGCCGCCCCGGATTTCACCAAAGTAATGTTCGCTATTTCTGGTATCGATAGTGATGAAATATGCGGCTGCATCTTGATAGTTCGAGTCCTGCCAGACGGGTAGATTGCATTCAGTTTGAATAATATTTCCCGTTCCTTTGTTTTAACGCTATTGCCGTGTAATGTTTTTTGTAGCCGTGAGGGCCACAAGTATCCTCAATCAATAATTTTTCCGTCCTCGTCGACTTCGAGAACGAAAATTTGACTGTCATCATCTTCTATCGCATCGCCATCAAGGTCACAATGTGTTCCCAGTAGTACAAAATTTTGATTCTTATTTACTGTTACGGAACAGAAGCGATCACGAAGAAAAGTAAATCTTTTCAGCCAAAGGATGGTGCCATTTGAATCGAGCTTGACACCGTTCATTTCACCGTAAAAGATATAATTGTATCCATCTCTGTGAATAACTTGAATCGGATATTGTTTCCAGTATCGTTCATAGGTTGACCATGGGTTATAGGTTGTCCATCGAACATTTCCTTGTTCATCTATCATTGTATAAACATAATAATGTAACACATCATTTTCATCAGTCAAAACGCCAATACACAAGTATCCGCCCTCGATCTTAAAGGATTTTCCTGCATGTGATGATTCATATTCTCTTTCAAAAATTGTCTCACCTGAGATTTTTCCCTTCCAAATCACAGGCTTTCCTGCATCATTAACGTAGTGAAGCCGCACGATATCCGGCTGTTCAAATTCGCCATATATTGGTTCCCATCCTCGACTGTTGCCAACTTCAAGTGCTTCTACCAGCGTGCCGCTATCATCTACATGCTTTAGTATAACAACATGATCATTGCCTTTAAAGAAGCCGTTAAAAAAATAGTATCCATCTTCACTTTCTATCAAGTTGGATTGCATCATGCTTGCGTCGGCAGCCGATTTCTGCCAGAGAACGTGCCCATTCGGGTCGATTTGCCACAGCTGGTCATCCAATCCAACCAAATTTCCCTCAGAGTTAATTAACATTTGAGATAAAGTACTACTGTTGTCAAGTTTGATGGGTTTCGTCTCTAGAATATTATGAGTCTCGGAAAGTGTTACAATTTTTGAATCAAATTCTTGGAAGTACAAAATTTGATACCCTGCATTTTGGGAATAAATGAACTTGCCGACGTTTTTGGTATTTTTTTCTCCAATCATCAATGGTTTTGGATGAATGACGACTGTGCTGTCTTTATAATATTTCAAATTTACTGTCAGTCGCACGGTATATATACCCGGACTTGTAAACGTGTGTGTTGGAGTAGATTCACTACTCTCAGCCCCATCCCCCATTGACCATTTGTACGTATATGCTTCGCGGCTAGAATTTTGAGGAAAAGGATACATCTTAATGGGATGGTTCGCAAATAGATCGCCGCTTCCATGCCGCGCGAAACTCATTTTGACTTCTTCAAAAGGTGGTGAGGGGTTGTCTTCCTCATTGCAACTAATTACTGCAAGCAAGAAAAACGACTGGAATATCGAATACAGGTAACGGATCATTTCAGATTATGATGTTAGGTGCAAAGTAGCGCTGTTAAACTCATTGTTTTGTTATATCTGAACGGAAAGCTTACATGAGTACACGCATGCATTTTAACAACATGTTTCCTAAGTTTCCTAATTACTCAGACAGAAGATAAATACCAATCATCGCCAGGATCACACCTGTGCCAAGTATGGGGCCAGGGACAACAGCGTAAAGAATCAATGAAATAACAACAGTTATCAGTGGCGATAGTCCGGTCATGGGCACGACCACCATCGCTTTCCCATAGCGCAACGCATAGACTAGTGTAAGCGCTCCGATAGCATTGAGCACCTGAATAAGGGCTGTCAGGTACGGACCTTTGAAACCGGTATTAATCGGCACGGAGAAATCAGTCATCCCTATTGCGATAGGTATCATTATCACCGCCGTGAGCGTCATATAAAAAAAAATGCTTTCCGCAGTCATCGTGTAATTCGAAAATTTCATAACGTATGCCTGTACGCCCCAAAGAATAAATACAAGAATCGACAAGGGCAGCCAACCAAAATTCTCGGCTATATTTGCTGATGCAGGCTGATATGACAAAAAGGCAATGGCGATCAGGGCTACAATAATGCCGATCCACTGCCTCATCGTGCCACGTTCTTTAAGAAAGACAATGGATAAGAATATTGTAAGAATTGGAAAGAGTGAAATCAGTGGGAAGACAATGTAAGCCGGACCGCTACGCAGTGCTTGAAAAAGCAA
The DNA here is from genome assembly GCA_023412765.1 of Bacteroidota bacterium. Lineage (GTDB taxonomy): Bacteria > Bacteroidota > Bacteroidia > Cytophagales > Cyclobacteriaceae > Chryseolinea. The sequence goes on along the minus strand of JAEZBX010000061.1, from coordinate 20,310 downwards.
AAGCTGCCCACCGCTTCCGGTCAATCCGATAACGCAGCCAAGAAATATCGACCGTTTCTCAACATTAAGTTTCCATTTCGCAATGTAAAGCGCGACTATTGCGCACGGAACCATCGTTATTGCCCATACTGAATATCCCAGAGTTGCAGGGAATCCGGCCTTCTCAGGGATTTCGATCAAGGCACCCCAAGCTCCCCAAAATGCCGTGGTGACGATGGCATACACAAGCCACAACTTGTTCTTACTCATTCAATTTAATAAGTAAATGAAAGGTAAATAATTTTTATTACTTTGCTTTTTCGAATATCAATATTACAAAATCTTTTCTTATGTCATTACGAATATCCGCGAGTGCATTTTTGCTGTTGACATCTACCGTGCTTTTTTCACAATCTCCTGCCAGCATAACGGAAGAATTTCGGGAGATCCTAACATACCCTTTTGATGATCCAAGCCCGGTCGTTACATCTACTTCCAAGACTTCCAAAATTTTTCCTTATACAACATTCGAAGGCTACAGCAAGGAAGGCAAAAAACAGAAGTGGAAAGTTGTCAAACTGGAGAATGATTATGTCGAAGTATATATTCTTCCTGAGATAGGCGGAAAGATTTGGGGTGCCATTGAAAAGTCTACAGGTAAGGAATTTATCTACCGCAACGAAGTAATAAAATTCAGAAACATCGCTATGCGCGGACCGTGGACCTCCGGTGGCGTCGAGTTTAACTTTGGAATCATTGGTCATCATCCTTCAACTTCAAGCCCGGTAGATTACACCATCCGAAAGAATGACGATGGTAGCGTAAGCTGTATTGTGGGTAACCTCGATCTTCCATCGCGTACAACATGGCGTGTAGAGATTAGGTTGCAGAGCGACAAAGCATATGTCGAGACCCGAGCTTCATGGAACAATCCTACACCGTTGAACCAGTCATACTACAACTGGATGACTGCAGCTGCAGTGGTGACAGATGATCTTGAATTTTACTACCCAGGACACCTGGCCCTGGAGCACGATGGGACTCCCACCCTGTGGCCAGTGGATGAGGAAGGTCGTCATCTCGCAAAATATGAGAATAATGCATTTGGCTCTCACAAGTCTGTTCACACGGTTGGAGAATACAATGATTTTATGGGAGGTTATTATCACAATTCAAAATTTGGATTTGGGCACTGGGCTTTATACGATGAGATGCCAGGCCACAAACTTTGGTTATGGGCATTGTCAAGGAACGGTGGTATTTGGGAAGACCTGCTGACCGATTCTGACGGTCAATATATGGAGTTTCAAGCCGGTCGTTTGTTTGATCAATATTCACCTTCGTCAACAACGAAAAGTGTACTTACACAAGTGCCGTTCTCACCGGGCATCACCGATCGCTGGTCTGAAATTTGGTTTCCAGTTAAAGAAATTGGTGCCATTAATGAAGTTTCTCCCTCAGGAGTTCTTGGTGTGAAGCATGAAAATGGTAAACTCAATATTGGAGTAAATGCACTTGCGTCGGCGGATGCAACCATCGAGGTAAAATCGAATGGAAAGGTCGTTCATACGGAAAATGTCAAGTTCAAACCAATGGATGTCCATCTCACATCGGTATCGCTAGGCGAAACTTCTTCCTATGAGGTGATCGTCAAAGAAATGGGCTTGCGATACGAGCATGGAAAGAAAGATGTATTGAAACGTCCGTTTGTAGCATTCCCAACGCCAGAGAAATTGACTCAGGATGCATTGTACAGAGAGGGCGTTGAGCAGAAGGAATACCGTGAATATGACAAGGCATTAAGTATTTTCAGAGAATGTCTCAAGAATGACTCATTGCATTTTGGTGCACTAACAGACCTTGCTGAATTGCATTTTCGAAGCGGACAATTCGATTCATCACTGATTCTTCTGAATAAGGTTCTGCGCCATGACACTTATCATCCTAAAGCAAATTATATCGCTGGCATTTCATACAAAGCAAAAGGTGATTTAATTAATGCTATTGAAGCATTGGGTTGGGCTGCGCGCGCAATGGAGTATAGGTCTGTAGCATACGCACATATGTCTGCGATCAAAATTCAGGATAACGATCTACACTTAGCAGAGCACTATGCGCAGCAGTCTCTCAGCTTTAATAAATATAACTTCAATGCGCTGCATAACCTTGCTGTAATCTATCGCAAACTCGATCAACGCGGGAAGGCGGAAAGAGTTTTGCAAGAGACGATGCAATATGATCCGCTCAACCACTTCGCGCAGTACGAAAAATTTCTATTGACCAATTCGTCGGCCGACTTCCAGGCTTTTCAAAATCTTGTAACAAACGAGTTCCCCTATCAGACGTATCTCGAAATCGCGTTGGAATATGTGTCACTTGGCTTCGAAAAGGAATCGAAAGAATTGCTCGCCAGATCTCCTCAACATGCGTTGGTAAGAATCTGGGATGCGTATTTGAAAAAAGATCCAACTGGTCTTGATCAAATCGCACAGGCATCTCCGGCTTTTGTTTTTCCTTACAGAACGGAAAGCATTCAAGCACTCGAATGGGCTGTGTCAAAAAACAACAATTGGAAATTCAAATATTTTCTGGGATTGAATTATTATGCGGTGCAGCGGCATGAGGAGGCTGCAAAAATGCTGAGAGCCTGTGGCCAGGAATCAGACTATGCACCATTTTATTTAACGCGAGCGAATTTACTTAAAGACAAAGGTGATGTGCTCAACGATCTTCAGACTGCTCATCGGTTGGCTCCTGGAGAATGGAGAACATGGAATTATCTCATAAATCATTTCGAACGCAAAGGAGATTTCAAACAGCAACTGACTCTTGCCACCCAGGCGTCTAAAAAGTTTAAAGGTGACTACACCATGGGGTTTGAATATGCAAAGGCATTGCTGAATAACGGACAATACGACGCGTCTATCAATGTCTTGAACAAATTATACATTTTACCTTTCGAAGGGTCAAGTGAGGGCAGAGACATATATGAACGAGCAACGATATTATCAGCCATTAAGCTTATTCGAAGTAAGCAATACAAAAGCGCATTAACAAAAATTGAGGCATCGAGAGCATGGCCCGAAAATCTTGGCGTTGGAAAACCCTATGACGTCGATGAAAGGATCCAGGACTACCTGAAAGCGTACTGCCTTGACAAGCTGGGAAAAAGCAATGAGTCGGATGAATTATACAAGGGAATTCTTGCAGCAACTGATGAAAACTTCGAACGTGCATCAGTCAGTAATATTTTACCCTTTGTGATTCTTGAAAAAATGGGTGATAAACCAAAAGCTGATGTATTATTAAATAAGTTGAAGAGTTCTCCTTCTGCTGGTCGTCCACTGCAAAGATGGGTGATTGCTTTAGCGGAAAAAGATCAAGAGGCCATTGCTGAATTTTCAGCGAAGGGTTCGTCACCTAATTCGGATATCAGTATTATGCAACAAATCTTAAAGTTGTAAGACTGCTTCAATCACATCTTATTGGCTATACGCGATTTCGTCGACTCGGGTGGAAATGCCTTTACAGAGGTTGAGTCTTACTAAGACGGTGCGAAGATCCGTCGAAGGTTGATGTCAGAATTTTTGAACTGATACCTTGTTTAATTCAAGTTCCAGGTCGTCGATCGCTTTGGAGATCAGATTATAGATGGAATCTACACCTATGTTCATTGTAGCAGCAACGTCTTTATAACTAAGGTTACAGTAGAATTTGAGATAAACAGCTTCTTGTTGTCTCTTAGTTAAGACGCGCAACGCTTTGTTGACTATGTAGTTTTGTTCAATTTGAATTTGATCTTCGATCATTTCGTGTTCCTTGCATTCAGCTCTGACTGGCGTATCAATTTTTGCAAGTTCATTTTGTCTTGACCGCGCGCGGCTTAGTTGGCGTATCATCTTATGCTGAACGGCACTTAACAAATACGCTTTCACAGATTTGGGCTGAGAGAGATTCTCTTTTCTCCTCCAGAGTTCAACGAAAACATCATGAATACAATCCTTTACCAAATCACTGTCCGTCGCCAATTTTGTACCGTACTGATAGAGCATTTCAAAATGCCGTTGATAAAGTGCTGCAAACGCATCATGATCGCCCTTCTTAAACATACTCCAGACCGATTCATCGTTTTGTATATTACAAGCGAGGCTATCATTCCAAGTTTCCATAGCAGGGAGTTAAAAAGTGTTTTTCGAAACTATGTTTCTAATTCTTTGCGCAATAGGAAATGAAAACAGCATCGTTTACATTTCGTTTCGTTATCTAAACAAATATAATATTTATTGTTAGTTACAATTAATATTTCGAAAGATATTTTGGTGAGAAAAATAAGGTTACGAAAGAAAACCAGGACAAAGGTTTTCGATAAGGGGGGATTCAGGATTTTTCAGGAAACGAACTAAGCAATTATCAGCTCAATTCCTGCGTCGAGAAGGCGCTTTTTATCGTCATCCAGGATCTTATCATCTGTGATAACTTTTGTGATCTTGCTAATAGGGCAAATGAAGGCAAAACTTCTCTTCTTGAATTTGGATGAATCAGCTAGCAGGATAACCTCCTTTGATATTTCAATCATGATTTCATTAAGCCGGGCCTCCTCTACATTGGGGGTGAAGATTCCGTTGCGAGTATCAAATCCATCGACCCCCAGAAAAGCCTTGTCAACATTGAAATTACGCAGACTCTTTTCTGCCTGTGGACCCACTAACGAAAGCATATTCTTTCGTAGATACCCGCCTGGTATTATCATGTTGATGTGGGGTCGGACCATGAGTTGACTAGCGATGTTCAAGGCGTTTGTTATCACTGTAAGGTCTTGAAAATCAGGAAGATTCCTTACCATTTCTGCGGTAGTTGATCCGGAGTCGATAATAATGGTATCGGCTTCGTTAACCAAAAGAGCAGCCTTTTTACCAATCCTGGCTTTCTCGTGATAATTGATCTTGTTCTTGTCTGCCAACCGCTGATCCAGGCCCACGCCTGTTTCCAGCTTAATGGCCCCTCCCCTTGCGCGAATCAGCATGTTTTTCTTCTCGAGCTGGTCAAGGTCATTACGAATCGTTACCTCGCTTACATCGAATTCCTTGCTAAGCTTGTCGACCAAAACCTGCCCGGATTCGGAAAGCATCCGGAGTATCTCTTTGCGTCTGCTTACTGTTGATTCATGTGTACTCCGGGGCATGCTTATGATTTTTAGATATCGCTAATTAATAAAACGCCGCAAACATTAATGGATTTGAACAACGAATTTTATTCACCAGCAATCAATCCATGGATTTGGAAGTAATAATAACAAAAAGAAAGGTTCTTAAAGAATAAAAACAATGTAACGAAAGTAATTACATATTTATGTACCTTTGATGAAGGTTAAAGCCGGTGATTTACTGGTCATACCAGAAACCTCGTTTATGAAATATCTTGGATTTGACGAGTCTGTTTTGATTGAAAAAGGGGCATTGCATACTGCCCTGGAAATCTGCCAGCAGCCTCAGCTTTGGGAAAAGGTTTACGAAAGCCTTACTTCGCAGCAATCCACTCTCAAGGATTTCATGAGTGAGGCATTGAGCAAATCCGGCCGCATTATTTTGATCGGTGCCGGCACCAGTGCATTTATCGGGTTGTCGTTGCGGGGAATCTTTCAGCGCCGGACCGGAATTATTACCGAGGCTATTTCAACTACCGACCTGGTGTCTCATCCCCATGATTACTTGTTCGAAGACACTCCCACACTTATAATTTCATTTGCCCGTTCGGGTAATAGTCCTGAAAGTGAAGCAGCAGTTGCGCTAGCTGATGAACTTTGCAAGACATGCTTTCACCTGATTGTTATCTGCAATGCTGAAGGCAAACTTGCGAAGTATCCCGCGAAGAACAAATACGTATTCGCGCTTCCTCAGGAAGCAAACGACAAGAGTCTTGCCATGACTAGCAGCTACTCCGGTATGCTTTTAGCCGGATTACTGATTGCTGAACTCGACCAGCTTGCCAGTCTGAAAGGTACAATCCAAACCCTGGTGAAGTACGGAGAAAAGGCGATTTCTTACTACGCGGACGAGTTGAAGCATATTGCTGAAAAAGATTTTTCGCGTGCGGTATTCTTAGGTTCAGGTCCCCTCTTTGGAACAGCAACAGAATCGCACTTGAAGCTTCAGGAACTTACGGATGGAAAGATCATATGCAAGAGCGATTCTTTTCTCGGTTTCCGACATGGACCTAAAGCCGTCATCAATGAATCGACTTTGGTTGTCTATATTTTTTCTAATGATGAATACACATTGAAGTATGAAAAGGATCTCGTGGAGTCGATGAAGAAAGGAAACAGACCTTTGCTTGAAATTGGAATCATGGAATCCAAGCTACCGGGAATAAACCTCGACTATAGGCTGCATTTTGCGGAAAACGGTTCCGCAATACGCGAAGAGTTTTTGACGGTTTGCAGTGTGATACCAGCGCAAATATTGGGTTTCTTTAAATCATTGCACGTGGGACTGCGTCCGGATTCTCCATCATTCTCGGGAGCAATCACCAGAGTCGTTGAAGGTGTCCAGATTTATGACCTTAAAAAGAAATAGTCATGCTTATCAAACTCAAAATCGGTGATGAAGAAGATCAGGATCACCTTACAAGCATCGACGTAGACTTCATAATTTAGCAGAGATCAACGATTGATAATTGAAAAAGCGTTGGTTATAAAATTGGATGAATAGTAACGACCTGGAAGCCCGAAAAAATTTTGATGTCATTGTTGTGGGGGAGCTCAACGTAGATCTCATCCTAAACCATATTGAAAAATTTCCTGTCATTGGGAAGGAAGTCTTAGCCGACAGAATGAAATTGACGATGGGGAGCAGTTCGGCAATTTTTGCGAGCAACCTCAGCACACTTGGATCACGCACGTCATTTTGTGGTAAGCTCGGAGCAGATGATTTCGGAGATCATGTGCTTACATGTCTTAAGTCCAGGGGTGTTGATACCTCCTATATAATTCAGTCCTCTGACATAGCAACTGGTGCTACTATCGTCCTCAATTTCGGAGAAGATCGCGCTATGGTAACTCACCAGGGAGCGATGGCAACTTTGGGCTTAGATGATATCACGGATGAAATGTTGTTGCAAAGCAAGCATCTTCACGTAAGCTCGATTTTTCTTCAGCCAAAACTCAAGAATAATATTGTGCAACTTTTTGAGAAAGCAAAATCACTCGGACTGACGACTTCCCTCGATCCACAATGGGATCCTGCCGAAAAATGGGATATTGATTTTAATACATTACTCTCTTATGTCGATGTATTCCTGCCGAACAAAAAAGAACTTGAAGGTATAACCGGAGTCCAGCAAATCAGGAATGCTGTTAATTCTCTCACCGCCGCTAATGTTCTGGTTGTAAAAAAAGGAAGTGAAGGCGCTTGCCTTTGGGATGGGAAGAAATTTCATGATCAACCAGCGTTTCTTAATAAAGAAGTAGTTGACAGCATTGGTGCAGGAGATAGTTTTGATGCTGGATTTATACACAAGTTTGTTCAAGGAAAGCCTTTAAGCGAATGCCTTGAATTTGCAGCGTTGATAGGCGCCATAAATACAACGTGTGCCGGAGGGACCGAAGCATTTAAGAATATCGATACCGTAAAAACTATCGCCAGAAATTCTTTCAATTATACTTTTTAAGTATGCGTTTACAGGAAATGTTATCAATATGCTCAAAGAATTCCCGGGCACTTCTGGCAACGAATTTCTATAATTTCGAAACCTTGTCGGGTATTTTACAGGCCGCAAAACGAAAAAATCAGCCCATAATTCTACAGTTGTCAGAAAGCTCAATTCAATATCTTGGGTTGGAAATCGCAGCAAACCTGGGAAGAACAGCGCTAAAGAGTTTTGGTGTAGACGGATGGTTGCATCTTGATCACGGTAGCTCTTCTGAAATGGCTCACCGCTGTCTTGATGCTGGATTTGATTCTGTAATGATTGACGCCAGTGATAAACCCTTTGACGAGAATGTGAAGATCACTTCTGAAGTTGTAAAGATTGCTGAACGTTACAACGCAAATGTGGAAGCTGAACTTGGGTATGTTGCAAAGCTCGGTCAACATCAAACAACGGGGATCTTTACGCAGCCGGAAGAGGCAAAAAGTTTTGTAGAAGCTACAGGCATTCACGCCCTTGCCATTGCGATCGGGTCTGCACACGGCTTTTACAAGGAACCACCAAAGCTTCAGTTGGAGTTACTTTCGCGGATCCATGAAGCTACACCCGTAGCATTAGTTCTGCATGGAAGTTCCGGAATCCCGGACGATCAAATCAGGGATGCAATTACTCGTGGGATTTCCAAGATTAATCTTGCTACGGAAACAAAGAATATCTTCATGAAAACTCTTCAACGTATCTTAAGTGATAATGAAGAAATCGATCTTCGAAAAGTTTTCCCAAAGGCAACCGAGTCGGTGGTACAATTGATCTCTGAGAAACTGGAGATTATTGCGCATTGAACATCTGACGTAAATGGTAATCGGTAATCGGTGTCGGTCTTAGCGTGCTGGAGCAGTTTAATTAAATAAGAAAACTGAACGTGTAAACGTCACTTGATCGAAGTAATCGGTGTCTGGCTTGACGTTATCGATTTTCTATTAAGAGTTGAGCACTCGTCTATTGGATGTATTCAAAGCGAGGTAATCGGTGATCCGGTAATAAGTATCCGATAACTATCGGATCGGTGCGCATTGAAGTTCAGGCATGCGAACTCAGATATACACCTAGTACCGTCCGGAGGCCAACCGAAGTTGTATTTACAGAATCATTGACTGTTTACCACCTTTGACTAATAAATAGGAAGCCGTAGTCACATCAATCGAGCCGACCGATCACCTGATTACCGATCACCTACCGATCATAGAAATCCGGTTACCACCGGTTACGGATCACCGATTTGTCACCTAATAAACGCGCCCCCAGGCAGTAAGTAATGAATGGGCCAAAGCTCGCGTTCACTGTTGACGATATCGGACCAATTAAAACCTGTGTTGTCTTCTTTGAATTTTAATTTAATTTCCGGAAGCGTTTCAGCGATGTCACGGGTAAGCATCTTTGCATCGTCAGAGATTGAGGTAATTTCAAAAGCCTTAGCTTTCAAATGGGATTGCGCGAATCGATACACAATCTCAGTATCTTCTATCATTTGTAGGTAGTATGGCCTACCCGTTAGTAGTGCGATGTAGATATAATTTGAAAACACACCTGACAGTGAATTATAGTAGATCTGAGTTGAATCCATTTTAGCAAATTTCAAATCAGTTGCCGGCGTCGCTTCAAAGTACATACGATCTTCACCCGTCCCACGAAAATCGAAAGTGATCACGTTATTTCCTTTCCTTACCATATCGGAAATTTGTGTCCAATTCTGTTGGCTTGCCTTGCCCCGCAGGTTGATCATCAAAACGGTTTTGCCACCCGAATTTTTTTCTGAATGGAAATAAAGAACTGGCATCTGAAAATTGTTGGTGTGATGGATCACATAATGATCGACTTGAATTTTATCAAAGGTGTAATGATTTGTTTTTTCCCAGGCAATGCGGTTGCCACTCCGACCATCATATTCAGCCACCTCCCACGTTTTGATATTTGGATAACCTTTGCCATAGTATCGTGAAGAAACAGAGGCAACTTGTTTACCTTTTTGCTCTGCAAAATATTCTTTGATAAGATCGGTGAGATTTTTCGCGTTTGGGTACTCCAAAAGTACCTGGCCCGCTTTGGTGCATTGCAAATCTTGTTTGTCAATATCTTTTACATCAGGAAGCCCTACATTCTTAGGCATATTGTTGAACCTATCCAGGAAGTTGAACGCAGCTTCCTGATTTTCCGGCGAATATTGATGTCTATGATATCCTTCAACCATGTCGATGCGATCCTTTATTTGAAAGCGATCATAGAGATCAGAAATTTCCCGGAACGTTTTTCGGGTTCCTTCAATTGGGAAAAAGTCGAGGACAGCAGCCGCGATAAAAACAGGTCGAGGATACATCAAAAGCAAAAGTCCGGCGTGATCGACACCTTCTGAGATCATTCCATCCAGATCTTGTTCGGGATCGCTGTCGGGATCAGCAAAGATCCGGTTATAGGCGCGCATAGGCTGCGCACTAATATAGCATGAGGGAGCAACCACTTTAATCCGATCATCAAGAGCTCCGATATAGGTTGCCTGAAGTCCACCACCGCTGGTACCGGTGATGGAGATACGGTTGTCATCGACATCGGAACGTGTAAGCAAGTAGTCAACGGCACGCATACCATCCCAAATTTGCCAGCGCGCTAAATTGGCGCCCGCGAGATAAGCAAGATTTCCCAGGACGGCGTGTTCACCACATACCATGTTGTATCGGCTTTGGTTGTTTGTCGCATCCCAAAACTGACTTCGCTCACCCTGCCCCACAGGGTCCCAGCAAATTACGAGATATCCACGCTTAACAAGTCGCTGACATAACTGCTGGTAATAAATTTTCGCAATCGGTGAATGACCGCATGCCACCAGAACTGCAGGATGTTTACTTGATCCATTGTCAGGAACGTATACCAATGCCGTTACATAGAATCCGGGTACGCTTTCATATACCAGTTTTTCGATATGAAATCCATCCATTTGAATTGTTCCAAGAACTTTTGCACCGAGGGGTGTTTTTTCTGCAGGAAGACCGCCGATCATATTGAGGAACTTTTCTTTTGTGGCGCGCTGCAAAGCTTTAAGTTCCTCTTGTGTTTTTATCTTGGCAAAGGTCTCACGTCGCTGTTCATCTTGTTTCCATGCTGTTTCGGTTTGATGCGTTAACATCGAAGTAATTGTTGGTCCGTACGTTTTTACTTTTTTCACAGTAAAGACATCCGCATCCGGCACTTTTTGGGAAAAGGCTGGTAAGGTAGAAATCAATATAACTGCGCATACGCAAATGAGATTTTTCATAGTCAAAAGCAAATCCGTCATAATACGATTAAAGATAGTGCAGTTAATTAAAAGGGACAGCGTCGACCTGATTCTAATGGAAGAAGGATCATTTGTTTGGCAAAAATGTGCCTTGATCCGGGCGAATGCTTACTTCCTGATTCAACTGAGTGCTTTCAGGGATTGTTATTTTCGTTCTCGCAGTGTTAAATTGATACGCTATCGCCGACTACTGATCTTAATGCCAGGACTTTGAACGAAATTCGACATAATGGACCCTATGTGACCAGCCATTCCGTGATGCACCCGTGTACGGACAAAACTTTAACCGTGTCAAAGAATATTTTACAAAGTGGGTTACTTTCATCTTTCTGTACATAAAGAGTTTGATCCCATTAACAACGGAAAATCAAAGCTCATTGGCCCTTGCCGTTGACAGTCATCTATTTGAAGGTTTTCGATTTTAAATTCAGATACAAGCAACTTTATGGCAACACAAATTGAAAAGAAAGTTCAAAAATTAAGACAGCAGTCTTTTGATCTGGGCGTGCAGCAAACGGGCGAAGTAGATTGTGGTTATGGCGGACGAATGCAAACTTTTTCCAACGCTACGATTTATTATCATCCTGTAATGGGGGCTGAAGCGCGAGAAGTACACGGGGGTATTCGTACAAAATATCTGGCTCTTGGTGGACACGACACAAGTGCATCGTGGGGGCAACGTCTATTTGGATTTCCGCTCACCGATGAGAAAAATTCGGATGATGCTATGTGTCGTGTCAGTCGCTTCGAATGGGGATCTATCTACTGGACCTTTGGATGCACCTGGGTAAACGGCAAGATCTATGAAGAGTATCTTAGAACTGGTGGTGAAAAAGGTCGTCTAGGCTATCCGATATCCGAACCAATCAAGGTGAGCGATGGTGTTGCAGCATTCTTTGAACGGGGCCTGATGTATTACGGGAAACGGAGTTTCAATACCGTCATCGAGATCAAATATAGTTTTCCCCAATTGGGTCATCCATGGTTGATTCCATCATCCGAATTTAACACCAGGCAGGTGATTTCCTTCAGCTTTAACAAATCCCACATGAACGCCAATATTGCGGGTCACCTGGTAGAGGAATTATTTAATGGCCGTATTTTTTTGAAACAAACCAGCGGCAATAATGAGGTCAAGTTGAAATTTAATTTCACTGACATGAAGGAACTTCCTGGATTTGCTCCGGGAATTTCCAAGTTCGCGTCTTCTGTTCGAATCGAAGCATTGACCTCGGTAAAGCAGAATACGCTTTATGATATTATTTTAAAATTTCCTGGCAGGTCGCATTCCATCGCACCTCATTCATTATACTTTAAGGATAATTGGGAGGACTTTAAGTTCATTCACGCTACCGACGTGCATGTGAGCAAAAGGCTTGATGGTTTTCGAAAATTTTTCAGTGACAGAACTATGCATGATGCAGTACGCAGCTTCAATAACTTCAATGATAATTTTCGAGAATTTATACAATATGCGAATAAGCTTCACAAGCAAGGACTGATTGATTTCGTCGTGCTGACCGGCGATCTGGTTGACTATGTTTTTGAGGATGGAGGCAAGCATTACCACAACAATAACTTTGTCTACTTCGAAAAAATCGTCAGGGGACTTACCGGTAAGCCTGATAAAGTTCAAAACGACGAATTGCTCGTTCCTATTTTCACCAGCCTTGGTAATCACGATTACCGAATAAGACCGTACTACCCCCTTTTCACAGTTGATATTCAAGCACCAGCGTCCAACAGAACAATGGAGCAATTTGGTTCTATGAATATTACGAGAGATGAAGCTAAGATATTGTCGGAGCACCATCTTGGCATTAAAGAAATGATTTCATCCGATACTGCGGTTGAGATGATCAAGCCTGATCGAGAAAACAGAGATGGAAATCTCAACTACTATTTCAATGCGATAAATCGCGACGCCTCTTATGAAGTGAAGTTGGGTAGGCACAGTATAATTATGATTGATGGTAAATGGGATGCGGGTACAATTGAAGGCACATGGGATGCCATTGTGTATTTCTTAGGATTCAAAGGGGAAGCGGAAGACAATTTTGCTGACGGCTCCCCAGATTCAGTTGGTTTCAATGGTGCGGAACTGTCAATGATTAGCAAAGCTTTGCAAAAGGATGGGCTCGCCATTATTTGTATGCATGCGCCTGCTATCAATCCGAAGCATAGTGAGTATTCATGGTTCCTTCGTGAATACCTTCGGTCTGCGAACCCACAACCTTTTAGAAAGGAAATGCTCTGGTATCTTTACAGAAGAGATCCTCAGCCATTCATCATTTCATCCGGCCAAGCAATTACGATCGATTTAACCAAGGATGTGCACAGCGGCTGGTCACGACAGCACACATTTTATTTCCATGAAGGGAATGGCGGCGATTTACTCGACTATGGTATTATGCGTGGGAGTCAGGAAAATTTCCTGAAACTAATTACCGGTGTGCAAAATAGTCCAAGGCCTGCAGACCTAATACTTTCGGGACATGTGCACAAGAATTTCGAGTGTCGACTCTTGTGGAACGCAACTACAGGGAAATTCCAATTTAGCCATGAGTTCTTTACCGAGAATCCTTCGGTCTACTATCACTCTTATGATATGAATACGGGTGACAAAACTAAGTTTACGATGAGCCCATTTAAGTTGAAGGAATTTTTTGAAGATAATTTCATGCGTGTACACGTTCAGGTGACAGACGAAGCGGCAGGCAATGAGAAGCCTGTGAAGAATTCTTCTGGCGTGTGGTCCATTAAAACAAAGCCATACCCGTTAACACTTAACTCTCAAAAAGACAATGCTCATTGTAAATGGTGGTGGAGTAATGTGAAGCCACTAGTTGTCCAAACGGCAGCGTTGGGTCCGTCAGAATTTCTTCGATCGGCTGAACATCAGCCGGATTTCCGAGGATGCAGACACATAACTGTAAACGACGGTGTTATAGAAAAGATCAAGTACGTAGGGCATGAAGATATTAAGAATTACCAGCCAGGCACTTTTGATTCGCATATATTCGAGTTTGATCGTTCGAGAATAACGACGTGATTAAACGGAATGGAAATATATATTGAACGCCGGGAAACAATTCCCGGCGTTTTTCATTGATTCATTTTTTCTTTTTCGAATTTGAAAGGTTTTCCTTTTTCCTGAATTCGACCATCCTTGAAATAAGGTCCAGTGGCAGTGGCTTGTTGTTGGGAAATTGAATTGCAGATTTGCTCACTTTCAATCCTTTCAGGTCATTGGCAAAATGCTCCAGGAACTCCTTGCTATACGGATGCGACAGCGTAATGTGTCCAGCGAAAGCAGCATAGTAGATGAGATAACCATTGTACTTGAAGCACGGGATCTGATAACTGATTGCCTCCTCTACTTCAGGTGCTACTCTGTGAACAACATCGCGAATCTGCTGCATCCGTTGAACGAGTTCAGGCGAAAACGTTTTGTGATACTCGTCTATTGATTTGAAATCTGTCTTTGCCATAGACTTTAAAATAGTTAATGCCAAAAGATTATTCTAGCCTTTTTCATGGCTTAAGTATTTAATGTGAGCAAAAGTTCATCAAGTTTTTCAAGTGTTGATACCAGACCTTCTTTCATTCCCATGTTTAACACCGTTTCCAACTCCTGCAGAGAATGGTAGGTTACGATGGTTTCCACTACGGTATGGCTATCCAAATCTGAAAAGGTGACATCCCAGCGTGCCGTTGGAAGCTCAGGGTTGATATTGCCGTTTTCATCTGCAAACGCGTCCTTTGTTTGGTAGTAATCGATCGGATTGATCGTCACATACTCCGTACGTCCCCAATATTCTTTTCCATCGGGATCGATCATGGCGTAGATCCAATGACCGCCTTCTCTGAATTCCATGGATTTTGTCTTGGTGGCAAATGGTTTCGGAGCAAACCATTTGTTAAGCAGTTCGCTTTTTGTATGGCAATCCCATACGAGCTGACGTTTTGCCGCAAATTCTCTTTTAATAGTAATAGTGTTTTTTTGCTTGTCAGCGATGAAGTCAAATTGCAAGGTGTTTTTCATGTTAGTCGTTATTTAGAGTGGATAATAAATCGTCTAGTTGGTTGTAGCGGTTCTCCCAGATCTTCCTGAACTGAGTCAACCAATTGTCTATTTCTTTCATTTTGTCAACTTTAATTTCGTAGTGGATCTCCCGCCCTTTTTGAGTGGACGTGATCAGTTCACATTCATTTAAAACTTGCATGTGCTTCGATATGGTTGGCCTGGCCACATCGAATTTTTCCGCTATCGCGCCGGCAGTCATGCTATGTGCGGCTAGCAGCATCAGTATCGCTCTTCTTGTAGGGTCCGCGATGGCTTGAAATGGGTCTCTTCGGAGTTTCATTTTATCTGTAGCTATCTGGCTACAAATATAAACGGATTTGTAGCTATTTGGCTACATTTTCGAAAAAAATTTTTAGAATTTTTTAAAAAGCGGTTATTCCGGCTCAGAAATAGGGTTTCTGTTAAGGGACGGGGCTTCTAGAAGATGGAATATTCTTGTTAACTGGGAAGACAAAGGCGAGCTACAAAGCAATGTTGCATCGCCAGTCTATGGTATAAATTCCCATACCTGAGAGCTGATTTCGGACCACCAACCCCCGACTACAAACATTCGATCATTTATAAAAAAGGACCTTGTTTCGAGGGAGTTGCTGCTAGGAAATTCCTTTATTTCTCTCCATGAATTGGACGAGACGTTATATTCAAAGACTTGCCCTTTATGCGATGCATCGTTAAATGGTATTCCGACATAAGCATCCGTATTGTTAGAAAATACCATTCCAACAATGGCTTTATTGGTAGGAAAGTCAGCGATTTGCTGCCAGTCATTAGCCACTGCGTCATAACGATATAGATCCTTATGAATAGGAGGTGCGCCCGCCCCGCTAAATCCTAATCCAACATAACCTTTATCGGCCACGACGAACGAAACTGCATCCAAGCGGCCTTCTCCGGGAAAATCCTTTTGCTGTGTCCACTGATCTTGCGAAGGACTATACTTCCAGAAATCTTTTGCGCCGCCTTTGAGAATGAAGATATCAGACCCCAATGCGAATGCGACTAAGTTAACGCCTGGCACCGGACAGGACGTCAAATATTCCCATGTATCAGTGCCGGGTGTGTAATCATACAGACTGCCTGAGTATGCAATCACATAACCTTTCCCGTTGGCGGTGACTGCGGCCTCTGCTGGAAGGTCAAAAGGAAAATCATTCGTTTGAGTCCACGAATCCGTTGACGGTTCGTAACTCCATATCTCCCTGAGAAAGCCTGCGGATGTATTTGAACCAAATCCCCAGTAACCCTTTCCAAGCAAAGAAAATGTAACGCTTGCATTTCTGCCTTCAGCCGGAAAATCATTGAGCTGTTTCCACGTCCCAGTTGATTTGGCCCCGGGATCATTATCGCTGCAATTTGTCGTAATTAGTACTAAAAGCAGAAACACTATATGATTTTTCATTTTAAAAAGATTTGACAACGTCGACTTGTTAGAACAACTACCGATCATCAGGAGAATATCGTAGATACAGGAAAGTCGAAAAAAGTCACTGGCGTTTTGAGAATTATCGATAATAATAAGACTTATTGTCAACTGCATACATTCAGACATCTTCCAACCTGAATGGCAGTGTTCGTATCCGTTTTCCAGTTAAGTCGAAGATGGCATTACAAAGTGCAGGAGCAAAAGCTGGCAACCCGGGTTCGCCTACGCCACCAGGCTTTTCATCGTTTTCCATAATGTGTACCTCAATCTGAGGTACATCTCCGATGCGCGGCATGCGATAAGTGTTGAAGTTGTTTTCAACGGCACGGCCATCTTTAAAGTGGGTGCTATGAAAGATGGAAGCGCCCAGGGCCATCACAATACTTCCTTCGATCTGTGCCCAAATGATATCTGGGTTGACATACCAACCACAGTCGATCAAAGCAAAGACTTTGTCGATCTTAATCTTTTTTTTCTCGGACGACCACGAAACTTTCACTACTTGTCCTACGATGCCGCCAAAGCAATCGGTGATGGCAACTCCCCAACCCTCGCCTATCCGACGAGACTTCCAATTGGAGATCGCCGCCAGTTTGTCGACAAGCGCTATATAGCGAGGTGTAACGAGGTGCGCTCTTCGGAAATCAAGCGGGTCCTGTTGAGCTACATACGACAATTCGCCGATAAAACTTTCTCCGGCAAATGCTGCGATGTTGGCAACGGGTGCACGCCACCACATTGTTGGAATCGGGAATTTCGTTGATACTCCACCGAAACTGAAATTGGGAATGGTTTTGTAATAGTCTGTGAGAAGCCCCGCCAGTTCTCCGCGATTCTCCGACATGTTTTGTGGGTTTTCATCGCGATCTTGTCCGGGCCCCATCCCGGGACCAGAAGTGATGACCTGTAAAGCCGCCATCTTTTTTTGAGAATCTATTCCACCACGGCATCGATATACGGCGCCGCCGCGAAACGGCCCCATTGTCATATCGTCTTCTCTCGTCCAAACAACTTGAACTGGCGCCCGCATCTCTTTTGAAATGAATGCTGCTTCGTACGGATAATCGGGAAAGCCCTTACGTCCGAATCCGCCGCCGAGAAATGTCATGTTCACTGTTACATTGCTTTTCGGAATATTAAAACGCTCGCTCAGGTCTGCTTGAATCCAGTTTGGTTCCTGGATCGGTCCCCATATCATAATGCTGTCCTCCTTTACGTCGGCCAGGCAGTTTACCGGTTCCATACAACTGTGCGATTGAAATGGGAGCTCATAGGTTACATCCAATGTCGCATGACAATCTTTGAAAGACGTTTCAAAAGCTTCCGACTGTGCAGGCCTTTTAAGATCCTCGTGCATTCTTGTGAAAAGGTTTTCTGAATCGACGTGCTCAAAATCATTGTCGTCCCATTCGACTTTCAAGACTTTGCGTCCCTGCATTGCTGTCCACAACGTATCGGCTACTACAGCAACGCCTTCGAAGATGGCACCAAAGATCACGCGCTGCGTTTTGAATACTTTCTTTACTCCTGCAACCGACATAGTCGCCGTGTCATCGAAAGATTTTACTTTCCCCCTTATTCGTGGACTCCGTTCTACGACGGCATACAGCATACCCGGTACTTTTTTATCGAGGCCGAATACGGCAGAACCATTCACCTTGCTCGCGATATCTTTTCGGGGCAATGATTTACCTATCAGCGTATAGTCCTTCCGTGATTTTAATGGTACCTGTTGGGGAGGAGTGATCAATGCCGCATCTTTTACAAGGATTCCGTAGTCAAGCGTTCTGCCCGTAGGATGATGAACCACCAGACCATTTTTTGCATGACATTCCGTTTTTGAAACGTTCCATTGTTTGGCAGCCGCCTCGATAAGCATTTCCCGGGCCGACGCTCCCACGCGCAACAATTGCTCATACCATCCGCGGATCGAAAAACTACCCTCTTGCGGTTGTGGGCCAAATTTTTCAGGATTGGACGGCACATAATCCACGTGTACAAGTTCCATACTTACTTCCAACTCTTCAGCAATTATTTGTGGGATGGATTGCCATGTGCCCTGGCCCATTTCAGAACGATGATTGAAAATGGTGACCCGGCCCTGTTCGTCGATGGAAATCCATGGCGTCAGTTCTGTCGAAGAACCTGTGTTTATATCAGGTCCCGCGATGACGGCAAGGGTTTTATTAATGCCAATTCCAGAGAAGCCTAGTGTTAGGGTTGTAGCTGCCAATCCTGCACTTTGCAGGAAGGTCCTCCGTGAAATCCTCTTTTGAGTCATATTGACGAGTTTCCGTTGGAGCCTTTTATCGTCCAACCATGTCAAATGTCTTTATTTCAAACTCAACTTTATTGGCTCGTTTCCTCAAAGTTGACGAACGACAGGTGACAGGGTATGACAGTCATGAAATAGTTGATAGGGGCAGAAATTTGGTGAACGCTTGAAAGGATTTATTATGTGCTTCTGGTGACGCTGTAATTAACTTTTCTTGCATTTCCACTCGTGTAATTTCGTGCCTTCTTAAGTTTTGTCTTCGTAAAGCCAGCATCCCTTTAAACGAAAATATTTCTAACCCTGTATCAATGTTTTTATGGGCGCTTGTTTCATCACTTTGTTTTGATTTGGCCTCTTGAATCTTGGTAGGCTGAACTGGTGGTCGGCACAACGAATATTTATGCAATAAAGCCAGGCCAAGGCCTTGCGTCTATGCCACAGGTTGCAGCTTTATCTCTTGACATTCGAAGGCAACAAAGAATAGTCGAATACAACGTGAAGATTTAAATCGCAAAGGAATTAGGTCAGTGTGTATATTTTTTTTGCACTTTGATCGCTGGCCCTGCCGTCTCAAATCCATGCTCTCTTCTCATGATCTCGCGCTGCTCCTCGGTTATACCAGTGGTTGATCCGTCATTTAATTTCAAGAAGTATTCCTCTATCTTCCCGGCCGGGTGAAAGCCGACCATGAGTTTGCCCGGACCATCACCTATCTTCGAGAAGGTGTGTGGAATTTTTTTGGGACCGTAAACAAAATCTCCCTTGTTCGCTTCATAAAGGACGTCACCTACTTTGATCAAATAGCTTCCTTCAAGAACATACCAAAATTCGTCCTGATCGAAGTGAGTATGTAGTAATGGTCCGCCTTCGCTGTTCCGTGTTGATTCGAAGATGAACAATTGACCGTCGTTGTCGGCGCCGGAAACCTTGCGGAAAAATGCATCGCCTTTAAAAGGACTCAGCGGGCGGTCAAACCTGTCTTTGCCGGCGGTAACCTTAAAACCCGTTTTGGCACGGCCGTCCTGGCGCGCAAACAGTTTCGCCGGTAATGAGGTTACCCAACCTGTTACCAGCGCGAGTTTGAGAAAAGAATGACGCTTCATTTTTGAGTTTTTAGATTTCAGATGCCTGTTAAGTTAGCCAATCGATAGACCGCACACAATCCCTAAAAATGGCTGGACTTTTCATTCATTTTTCAAGAGTTAGCGCTGCCATAGGTCGCGGTGCTTCACACTTGGTGTTAAAACTTCAGCATGCACAAGAGTCCATGGGCGGAATTTTATAGTCCAACCTTTAGTGGCAAGCTCGTTGTGAGATTTTAACCTTGCTTCTAAGTCCGAAGTGAATCCAATATAGATTTTGTCTTGCCTGACAGCGTGCAGAATGTAAACATGAAATGGCATAAAACGGCGAAAGCGACCGCGTGATCGCCTTCATTCGTAGCGGCGACAGGTCCCGATCGCTATCGGGACGAACCTGTGTCCGCCAGCTGGCGGATATGAGTCCAACGAGCTACCAACTGCTCAGTAAATCTGATTCAAAATTTTTCGCCGGATAAATTCTCTTCCTCTTGC
>JAEZBX010000052.1 GCA_023412765.1 Bacteroidota bacterium | reverse complement strand
CAAACCTGTTCATGGCGTGGCTGGATACAAGCCGCCGCATAGCGATTCCGGTGGAGACCTATATATCATGGATTATATCGGGATGCTGGGCGTACCACTTGTGCCCTACTCATCATATCCTGACAATGAAAAAGTAATCTTTTTACCGACGCAGGCAGCTGCGGACCCATCAATATATGAGAAACTTACTACCTCGCTCGACAACGGATCGCGTATCGTCATGACTTCAGGGTTCCTGGCGAACATTTCGCAGAGCGATGAATTGGCAAGACGCGCAGGCCTGCACGATGGCGTAAAACTCGCATCGCTGAAGACACAGGATATAATTGTGAGCGGTCAGCAGCAAAAAATTGAATTGCCCCTCATACTCAGCGCGGAAATAACAGTAAATAACGGAACCACGTTGCTTGAGGCTGCTGTCGGGAATCGAAAAATTCCCTATCTCACCCAGAACAAAGAAGGCAACATTGTGGTGATCAATTCGCACACATTTTCACATGAAGATTTTGAAGCTGCCGGCGAATATTTGCTTTGTCCCGAGCCAGTAGCACTGGTTCATATTCCACGCGCATGGGCTAATGTAATCCGGCACGCTTTCAATGAACCGCTTTCATTTACTGCTGAAGCCGACGCACGTGTTGCTATCCAGCCTTTCGGTCAGGATGAATGGATGATACAGAACTACAATGCAGAGGAATCATTAGTGAAGCTGTCGACAGCAAAGACGGGAACTGTAGTTGACGCGTTAACGGGAGAAGAATTGCCGGTTATCAACGGCAGCTTGAGCATCAAACTCACTTCGCGAGGCAGGGTGTGGATAAAGTAAATTACATTTCGTAACGGTCCCGATAGTTTCGTGCAGCATTTCAGTGACCTTTACAAAAACCGTGATTCGCATCTTTCCTCCGAAATGGAGTTAAAGTTTTAATCTGATAGTAGGATTTTACATTGAAAATTTGAACAAAATTTGAAATAATATAAAATGCTAAGCAATTATGAGTAACAAGATGAAATTTTCATCGCTCAATCTGCAACGCATCAACAGGATTTCTGCTCGCTGTTTTAATGATCGTCGATGTTACCGTTGCTAACAAAATGACAAATAAAATGCAGATCGGACATACATAATGCCACCATTCCAATGTGATACGCTCTGAAAACTTTTGTAAATATTGCTGTGTAAGATAGTATGCCAAAGGAATACTAATCAAGCAAGAAATTAGGATTTGCTTAAGTGATGTGTTGACGAGAAGTGTAGAGATATGAAGTATTCGAGCACCAAGAATTTTCCGAATACCGATTTCCTTACTCTTTTCTCCTGCTTTGTTAACTACAGTACCCAACAACCCTAGACATGCAATTCCGACGGCAAGAATCGAGAAAAGAACGATTTGGTTCCGCGAAATTGTCTCTCCCTTGTAGTGTCGGTTAATATTTTCTTCTAAAAAGTTCCAATGAAACGTTTCTTCCGGGAATATATTATTGAAGACTTTATTAAGTTGATCAATGGTTACCTGCGTTTGCTCCAGGCTCATGCTTACAGAAATTTTTGCCGGATAGAAATCATGAATGAGGCTATTTTTGTACGTTAGAAAACTTTCAGGTCCTTTAGCAGCGGCATTGTGACCATCAATAAAGAAGGGCCGGAAAAAATAATCCTCATATATTCCGATGACCTGTGCTTGCTTTTGATGCCATGGAAGCAGCACTTTGTCGCCTAAAGCTGCTTGGGGAGAGCCAAATCCTAACCGCTCAGCAGCACCCTTGCTCAACATTATCGCGTCGTTGTCAGACGGATGATCACCAATGAAATTTCTTCCTGCAATAATTTTAATATCGTATAACGGGACAAAATCTTCATCGACGCCTCCGTTGGTGTTTAATCCAAACTGATTGCCTTCTGAAGTTCGTTTTACCGCGATACCATATCCGGCGAAATCGCCTACTACACTTTTACTTACCGAAACGTGTTGAATTCCTGGAATTAGAAGGGCTTGCTTTTTGAAATATGATAATCGATTTCCAACATCCAACCTCTGGTCCAAAGGTGCCTGGATCATTAGAATACCATCTTTTTTCAATCCAATTTTTTTTGTTAAGAGAAAGTCCAGCTGAAGATAAATAGCACCTATCCAAATTAGCAATGCTGTCGCAATCGCATATTGTAATGTGACAAAAACTTCTATCCACCTCGGCCTATTGGGAAGACTAAACTTTTTTAACAGTTCTACCGGCTTCCGACCCTCTGAAATGAACCATGGATATAACCCGGTGATGCAAATACTTAATAGTATAGTGGCCAGTATGATGACGATAGTCTCGGTTGAAATGTCTTTCCAATCAACCACATGAAATTGAAATAAAGTTTGTGTCGGATTTTTAAAAAGTTGCACAATCGTGATTGCTAGCGCAAATGCAAATCCATTGATAAGCATTGCTTCTATAAGAAATTGTAGAATAAAATCACACCTTGAAGCACCGGTGACCTTTCGCGTTCCTATTTCGTGAAACCGACTGTGCAACATATTAACAGATAGACTAAGGTAGTTTACCCAGGCTAGTCCAAGTATAACGATTGAAACCACAGACAGCATAACGAGGAAGAGCTCCGATTTAGATTTGAAAGCGTTCGCAGGCATAACGTCGAACACTATGCCATGAATGTCCTGAAGATAAAAAGATTGCTTATTCTTTGAACCATTACACTGGGTACATCCATAATATCGATCAACGTTTTTATTGATTTCACTTTGTAATAACTTCAGATTAACATCCTTATTGATTTTGACATAGCAATACGAATGTATTGAATTTTCCCAACCAGGATTATCCATTGCCCTTACGCCGGAGCCAGACATAGCGATGTCCATCACAACGTGTGTGTTATCAGGTAGGTCTTTAAAAATGCCACTAACCTTGAACGCAACGGAATCGTAAAGAAAAACTGTTTTTTCTATGGGGTCCTCATCACCAAAATATTTCCTGGCTACAGATTCGGAGAGCGCGACTGTATAAGGTGTAGAAAGAACGGTTTTTGCATCGCCAGCAATCAGCGGAAAATTGAAAAACTCAAAAAAATTTGAATCGACAATTGCTGTTTTATCTTCTCTGAAATTCCGCTTTTCAGTTCCGCTGTAAACTGAGAAAAAAATATCTTTGTCTGCATATGTTTTGGTGGCAAGAAAGTCGGATTGGTGAACGATTCGAGTCAAAGTTTCAATCTCACTAAATTCCTTGGCAATTTGCTTCGTGGCCGATGAAAGTTGCGTAGGAACATTAACATGGAACGGACCGCTGCCTGGCGCCGTGCCTTCTATACTTTTCGCAAGCCTGACTATTCTATCTGCATCCTTATGAAACAGATCAGACCTTAATTGCGACTGTGAATAAGGCCAAAGAACGACGAAGACAGCGAAACCGACTGCAAGTCCAATTATATTTATGGACGTAAAAAAAGAATTGCGGACCAGAAGTCTGAATGCGTAAATTATATATTTAGAAACCATAGCATTTTTTTATCCTAAGGTGTCGCAATGGCCATGCCGGTGTTTTTAATAAGCGAAATACACTCCAAACGAATTTCAGATAAACGTCTCAGGAGTCAGTTCGTATTGAAACGAAACAGTGATGTTTCATTTTAATACCTCGACCAACTTTAATTTACTATGGAATTGTAACGGCAAAAGCAATTTAATTGTAAAACTTAGAACCGAAAGCTATCGGCTGTAAAATGTAGAGGTTAGGACGGCGCGCTGCTTAAAAATTTTAGCTTGAAGAACTGTAACCATTCGCGCCCTCACCAGTAACCCATCAAGAACTTCTGTTTACGAAAAAAAAGTCATTAAACAGAAGTAACTAATCGGCTGCAACTATTGTCCATAGACCTCAACTTTATCATATATGATCAAAAACTACCTTCTGATTGCTGGAAGAAACCTGATGAAACGAAAGGTTTATTCTTTCATTAATATTTTCGGCCTGGCCATCGGTGTGGCTGTATGCCTTGTGATCCTAAAGTATGTTGACTTTGAACTGATCTACGACAGCTATCACAAGAATGCAAAAAATATCTACAGGACAACTACAACAGTTTACAGGCAGGGAGAACTTCGCGGGACATCAGTGCTCTCAGGATATGCACAAGCTCCCGCACTTCTCGCCGACATCCCGGAAGTTAAACGGTATGTCAGAACTCATCCCATGTACGGTGGCGCCGTTATGACTTTTGCGCGAGACGAAGGAGAACCTTCCACATTTTATGAAGAAGGCATTCAAATGGTCGACTCTACATTCCTTGATATATTCACCTATCGGGCGATTGAAGGCGATCTCAATACTGCTCTCGACAACCCCTCATCTATAGTGCTTACTAAAAAAGTGGCGGACCGCTATTTCAAACCCGGTGAAGAGCGAATAGGAAAAACAATTAAAATCTCCGGTGGCTGGTGTGCTGGTGACTACGAGATCACCGCAATAATCGAAGATGTGCCGCAAAATTCTCACTTTCTTTTCGACGTGTTGCTCCCCATGCATAACGTACTCCAAAATCAGCAGTACAAAGAGGATGCCGGATGGGGTTGGAACAATTTTATTTCATATGTTGAGCTGCACGACAACACCACGCCACAGCAGATAGAGGGCAAGTTGGCGAGCTTCGTCGAAAAATATAGAGGCGAGGATCTTAAGAGGATCAACGGAAAGGATATCCTCATTTTTCAGCCCATCCTTGACATCCACCTGAAACCCGGATTGAACTACGATTCGGCTGCGACGATGAGCGTGAACACGATTTACTTTTTCATTGTGATCTCAATTTTCATACTGGCAATTGCGTGGGTAAATTACATTAACCTGTCTACTGCAAGGGCGATGGAGCGCGCACGTGAAGTTGGAATTAAAAAGGCTGTTGGCGCCTTTCGTACGCAACTCATTTCTCAATTCTTGTTAGAATCTGTCCTTGTGAATCTCGCCAGTGTGATCCTTGCTCTATTGATTGCCATGGCACTATTACCGTTACTTGGAAACATTGTCGGTAAAGAATTTACATTCGACTTTAGTGATCCGCGTTTGTACATCATGTTGTTTGCACTATTCTTTATTGGCTCACTTGTTTCAGGAGCCTATCCTGCATTCATTCTATCATCATTCCGAATCACTGAGGTACTCAAGGGGAAATCGGAGCGATCTGTTGGTGGATTATCACTTCGAAAAGCCCTGGTAGTATTTCAATTCGTCGCATCGCTCGTACTGATCGCCGGTACGTTCACGATCTATAGACAGCTAATGTATATGCGCGGCATGGACAAGGGTCTCACTATGGACCAAATGGTAGTTGTAAATGGACCTGCTGTTCTGGATGGAGGGAATAATCGTCAACGATTAATGTCAGCTAAGGATGAGTTGAAAAATTTGCCAGGTGTGCTAAGCGTGGCAACGTCCGGCGCAACGCCCGGCGCCGGTTACAATTGGGGTGGTCAGTTCAGAAAAGTGGGTGCACCTGTCGAGGACAATAAGTCGGGCAATGTCGTATGGATTGATCCTGACTTCATCGACACTTACAACGTAGAAATCCTGGCTGGCAAGAAGTTCGACATCACGCTTAAGTCGAGTATGAATGGCGTCATCGTAAACGAAGCTGCCCTAAAAGTTTACGGCCTTGGTACGCCTGAGCAAGCTATAAACGAGCGACTGATCCTGGGGGACACAACGGATATCGTTGCCGTGGTCAAGAATTTTCATTGGAACTCGCTGAAAAACGACCACACACCTTTTATGTTTAAGGCAGACACCATTTCTGGTCGGGCCTTCAGCATTCACATCAGCACGAACAATATGACAAAGACGTTGGAAGCGATCGAAAGTAAATACAAAGAGGTATTTCCAGGCAATCCATTTAACTTTTACTTCCTCGATGACTTCTTCGACAAGCAATACAAAGACGACCAACAGTTTGGTAAGATCTTCAGTCTTTTTGCCGGCCTGGCGATCGTAATCGCATGTCTTGGACTTTGGGGTCTAGCATCGTTCACCACAACCCAGAAACTCAAGGAGATCGGTATACGAAAAGTATTAGGTGCATCAATACCGAGCATCATGAAGTTGTTATCCTGGCAATTCTTTAAGCTTGTTCTTATTGCCACCTTAGTCGGCCTGCCATTAACCTGGTATGGCTTAACGGAGTGGTTGAGCGGTTTTGCGTTCCGAATACCTTTGGCTGTGGATCTCTTCCTGGTACCTACTATCATTCTGACAATTATTTCGATCACAACGGTCGGTCTACAGATTATGAAGGGGGCAAGTATTAGTCCGGCAAAGATTTTGAGAACAGAGTAGTGTCAATTTAGAGAAGGAATAGGGATAAGGAATAGGGGCGAGTCGCAAAGTGCGTACCTAGATACCCTTTTCCCTTATTCCTTTCGTGAGAATTTTTTAACTTATCGATGAAACACCAGTAATCTCAAATGACTACTCGAAGAAATTTTATAAAGAAGCTAGCCTTCGTTGGCGGTGCATTGCTTGTCAACCCTGCAGCCAAAACAATTGCCAGAAGTTCCGGAACCCTTAAAATATCATTAGCGGAATGGTCTCTTCATCGAACACTTCACGCTGGCCATTTGGATCATCTTGATTTTCCTGCAAAAGCGAGGAATACATTTGGAATTGACACGGTGGAGTATGTTAACGGCTTTTTTGGTGGAAAGAAAATGTCGTTCAAAAAAGCAGGAAAAGATAAGAAGTATCTCAACGAGCTATTAACTCGAAGCAAAGATGCCGGTGTTGTAAATCACCTCATAATGGTAGACGAAGAAGGACCCCTCTCCTTGCCCAGCGACAAAAAAAGATTAGCTGCCGTCGACGATCACAAAAAATGGATCGACGCAGCGGCTTTCCTGGGATGCAACACGGTAAGACTGAATTTGCACGGCGATGGGTCATCAAATGATAAGAAAATTGCTTCAACAGATTCCTTATCAAGATTAGGTTCATATGCGAAGCCTATGGGTATCAATGTGGTGGTGGAAAACCATGGCAGCGATTCGTCTGATGCAGCTTGGGTGGCCGATGTTATGAGACAAGTGAACATGCAAAATGTTGGCACACTCCCGGATTTCGGAAATTTTTGCCTAACCCACCCGTGGGGAACTACCGATGAAGATTGTGAAAGACCATATGATCGCTATCAGGGCGTCAAAGAACTCTTACCCTTTGCAAAGGGCGTCAGCGCAAAAACGTATGACTTTGACGAAAACGGCGAACAACCCAAGATGGATTATCAAAGGCTGATTGACATCGTGAAAGCTTCCGGTTTTGAGGGTTACATCGGTATCGAGTTTGAAGGAAAAACTCAATCGGAGGAAGAAGGTATTCGGAAGACCAAGACTCTAATTGAAAAGTATCTGTGATGAATGAAAGTGGGTACTAAAATAGGGAATAAGGAATATGGAGTAAGGTCTGTATAGGGTATAAGGTATAAGGTATAAGTATAAGGTCGCGGCATATTCGCTATCCCCTATTCCTTATTCCCTATTCCCTATTCCCTTTCTTTAGAATGCATAATTTCTTAGTCTAAAAAGCAATTCATTAAAAGCAGACAATGTGGCGAATTATTTCAGTTCGTGCTCCATGGCGATGGCTTTTGGAAAAAGTATGTTGTTCTCCAGGTGAATATGAAGGTGCAGATCGTCCTCAAATTCTTTGAGCAGTGCGAAAGTAACCTTGTAGGTATTGCAACTGTCTGCCGGAGGTGTATAGTGATTACTTAGTTCTTCGATCTTACTGAATCGATCGCCTTCAATCGAGTGCTCATCCATCATCAAGTGTACCGGGTTTTCAACGGAACCAAAGAAAGGCGCACTTAATTTTGTGCCTTCTTGTTTGGATTTAACCATCTTTCTCACAAATGGAAAAAGAATAAACTCTTCTTTTTTCATGTGGGCAGCCAGTTCACCCGAAGCGATGTTGAATTCATCTTTTATTTCAAACAATTCAGGATGACGATCACCATGTACCTGGCAGATCTTTTCAAGGTATGGTTTGATCTCCAATATTTTATTCTCAACATATCGATGGTGACGCTTCTCAATATAATCAGCCAGCAGGTCGATAGGCCATGATTGAAAATCTGTTCCCTTGTTGTCATTTACTTTCGCAAGTTGTTCTAACTCATTCAGCAGCACGTTAGGTTTAATACCTTTATCTTCACTTGCTTCGCGGATGCTTCTGTTACCGTGACAACAGAAGTCAATTCCATATTTTTTGAAAACTGAGGCTGCGCGATAATCCTGGGCGACTACATCACCGAGGATCTGTTTTTCATTTATATCCATTTCAATTTGTTTTTACATATTTAGATTGATGATTAAGTAGAAAACGGCCCAGCCCATAAATAAAATGATCATTGCCCATATCCATGACGGAGTGCTGCGCCGTGTTTCACTACCGGCGATAATAAATTGTTTCTGATCGCCTTTTCCATATGCATTGATCATGATAGGCAAAACACCATCAACAATGTCGTTGCTTTTCAAGCCTTCTACGGAAATCGCTGGGCCGTTTCGTACAGTAAAAGGAACGAGTCGTACTCCTTCCTTCCCCGAAGGATCTCTCCCGACAATTTTCAATGTATGTTCACCGTCCGCGAGTTTACTAGTATCAAGTTCAAATTGGATCGGTGCATCGAACTCGCCTACAGGTAAAATTTCGTCGTCAATAAATACCAGTACCTTACTTTTCCGATTCATACTTGCATCAATTAAGAATGCTGTGCTTAATGTGATCCATATTCTTCTCTCCAGGATGTATGATCCATTTTATTGAAAAGAAAAGTGAGACCAGGACGATAACGACAATGCTACCCACCCAAACGTAGTCCCAGTCGCTTTGGGGCCCAACTCCATGCGTAACTCCTCTTAGGATTTTGGGCTGTTGCTTCTTACAAACTTCGCAGGCTATTCCTGGCAGGTAAATCAATAGCAGTACCATTAAAGTTGGAATCCATATCTTATTTTTCATGGTATTGGCTTTTCAAGGTAGTCGAGTATGCGTTGAACTTCTTCGAGTTGGATTGTCCGTGCATTGTTTTCCCAATTAGTTCGCTCATGGTTGATAATTGCCGTGATCTCTTCTGCTGTTAATCCGTTGTTGGTTCCAACGGGCGGCATTTCAGCATATTCTTCGCGACCGTTGTAACCTTTCATAATGATTTCTATTAGCATTTCCGGGTTCTCATCCAATACAATTGAACTTCCTTTCAAAGGCGGAAATGCACCTTTTAACCCCTCACCGTTAGCCTGATGACAAGCCTGGCAATTGGTTGCATAAAGCTGAGCTCCATCCAATTCCACCCCCTGAGTTTTTGTTTCCAAGGCGTTATCATTCTCATTCTTTTCGTATAAAAATTTCGGATTCGGTGTACCATCAGGTAGCGGAGTTTGTTTCAGTGATTGCAAATAGGCCACCAGTTGCATTGCTTCATTTGTAGCAATAAGTTTTTTATTTCCAGGAAGCAGAATGTTGTCGGGAAGATTAATAACCTTTTCTCCATCGGCTACATTATCAGTCCATTTGAAGAGCCAGGGATATGCCGGCATAATAGATTCCTTAACAACCGCCCGCGGATTGTATAAGTGAAGAAGGTGCCAATCAGCACTAGGCAATCGCGTACCAATGTTTGTCAGATCAGGTCCCGTTCGTTCAGTCCCCATTAACGTAGCTGTGTTCATCCACCACGTCATTCGTGTATTGTTTGCGTAGTCAGCAGCAATACTTGGCCTTGCTCCCCACACCTTATCCATGTCAACATTTCTTACTTGCTGACTGTGGCAGGCAACGCATCCCTCAGCAATAAAAATATGTTTGCCTGCGAGCGCACCTTGCGACAGTGTCTCAGATCCGGGCAGCGGTGCATTGTTGCTTTGGTTTTTGATTGCCGGGATGATAACGACGAGAATTGACAGACCAATAAAAAGGGACAGCGCCAGCCCAAATAATTTCCGATGATCGTTGAAGAATTCCATATATATCTCAGTTGGCAACCGTCTCTTTTTCTAACACATTCACTTCGGCGATTTTTCTCATCGCCATCATCTTCACATCTGGTGTGGCTTTCGTTGCAACCATTCGATAAAAATTATACGCGAATAGTAAATGTGATATCCACATCATTGTTCCACCGATCGCGCGCCATAACCAGAATGGAGCCATCATTTCCACTGTATCTATTAAAGACTTCCCATCCATCCACATCATACCTTTAAGAGTGCCTCCTATCATCAGCGGTACTGAATAAAGCAGTAGTCCGATAAATGCAATCCAGAAATGAGCACCAACCATTGGATGAGATGGCTCGTTTCCTGTCAATTGCGGAACAAGCGCGTATATTCCTCCCCACAACAGAAAAGCAATAATTCCATACATCGTGATATGTGAATGAGCAACTGTAAAATCAGTGAAGTGCCACAGCAAATTTGTATATCGAAACGCCTCAGCTGTCCCCTGAAGTGAGCCAGTGAAGTAGAACACAATGCCGACCAATAAAAATGGAAGTGTATAACTGTTCGCAATCTTTCCAAAGTCACCTTTGAATGTCAGCAAGAAGTTAGTTGTGCCGGCGACCACAGGTATTACCATTCCCATACTTCCTACTATGGCCACTGTTTGCAACGACCAGGGTATTGAACTGAATACAAAATGATGGGTACCGATGACCGTGTAGAAAATGATTTGCGTCCAGAATGCGAGAATGCCAAGGCTGTATGAATAGATTGGTTTGTTCAACTGCTGCGGAAGAAAGTAGTACACTATTCCTAACGTGAAAAGCATAAACCACATTCCAACGCCTTGATGCATATAGTAACCCTGGACAATGGTTTCTCCGAGTCCGTTTTGCCATGAAGGCCAATAGGCAATGAAAGAAATGACCAGAGCAAACATGATTGCCGAAATGATGTACCAGTTCGATATGTAAATCTCGTGTGTAGCTCGCCTTGCAACCGTCTGGATAAGATTGACAAGCGTAATGATTAACCCGATTCCGAACAAACTCATGATTGGCCAGACATATTCACGATATTCACCTCCCCCATTGTTGAAACCGGCCATCAGCGATACCGTGCCGAAAAGAACAGCAACATTGATCAGAATTAGAGAAAGCCAACCTTTCTTAATACTCGCAAGTGAAGCATTGCTTACAACGGGAACGATGTAGTATCCAAGTCCTAACATGGCGAGAGATGACCAACCCCAGAAGACAGCGTTCGTGTGTACCGGGCGGAGCCTTCCAAAGCCAAGCCAACTTTGATGATCAATGTCGGGACTGACAAATTTGATCCCAAGATATTCGCCTACTGTAGTGCCGAACAAAAGCCAAAAAACTGCAGTGCCAAGGTACCATAAGACAAGCTTTGAAGTTGACAGGTCAATACCAGAGTGTTTAGATGATTTCTTCTTCGGTGCAACGAAGGGTATATCTGCATTTTGGATTACCTTTCTTATTACTTCTCGATCACCGTTTCCGTGGATGTTTTCGAGATAAGACTTCCTCGTGAGCAGTGTAGACTCAATCAGGGGATCATCAACATTTAAAAGGTACTCTGCCAGCTGCTGGGCCTCGCGCTCTCGTTCTTTGTTTTTATACTGAGCGATTAATCTGCTCACTTTCGAAATGAGAAAAATAACTCCAACAACAAGTGGAATTAACAGTAGAACGATGGTAATTAGAATTCCAGGCTGACCGAACAGTGCCTCATTTTTTTCAGCATTTTGTGCTAAGGCTGCAGGTGAAAGGAGACAGAACGCTATAAACGGAACCAGCTTCATCGGTACTCTTTTTTTAATCACTCTAGATTTTCTGGCTTCCAACACAGAGGAAATTTCTCGGCTACTCAGGGCCTCCAGGTATTTAAAAAAATTGTGATCACTTCGCGACTCGCGTGAAATCTGTATCATGACCTTCCTGGTTCTGAGAACTATCGACAGAACAGCGACTGATAAAAGCGACACCATTATCAGTGAGAAAACGATCCACGGCATCAGGACTGACGACTCTGCAGACCCTTGGGCATGTAGAGGATTTGACAGTAGCATCAGCGTGGTGGCAGTCAAAATGTAAATTCGTTTCATCAATTAAAATAAAAGACTTTTTTATCCTTTTTTATTGCAAAAAATTTTTACGCCCTCTTCAAATGAAAAATGCCTTTTTCTAAATTTTCCGTAAATTCTTCCAATGCTGTCGCTTGCAACATTTTCTTAAGATCCTCTCTTATCTCCTTAAATTGATAGTGAATAGGACAAGGTTTTTTGTCGTTGCACGCTTTTAGGCCCAAGCCGCAACCATTAAACAGTTGATCGCCGTCTATCGCCGACACGATTTCTGCCAGTGAAATCCGAAGATGATTGACGTGCATGTAGAATCCTCCGTGAGGACCTTTAATGGACAGCACCAAACCCTTGCGACTCAAGTCCTGTAAAATTTTGGCCATGAAAGGTTCTGGCGAGTCAATGGCTTTCGAAATTTCACGAATACCCACACGTGTTCCCTCTTTTGATCGCCTTGCTATGTATAGCATAGCCCGGATTCCGTATTCACATGCTTTTGAAAACATTCTGATTCTCTTGATCACAAAAATAAAGATCCACGCTCAACAATAAAAGACTTTTTTCTCTTTTTTTCTTACTACATCTACATCTACATCTACATCTACCTACTACTTACTACTTACTACTTACTACTTACTACTTACTACTTACTACTTACTACATACCACTTACCACTTACTACTTACTACTTACCACTTACTACTTACCAAATTTTGACTCAAGCTAGTAGCGAGGATCCTCTCATCGCCTTCAAATCTCGATCTGCGTTAATATTTCATAAAACCTTTTCACCGCCTTCTTCTCATAGGCTTCCTTAAGAGATAAAATCATAATCGTTCGCCTCA
>JAEZBX010000101.1 GCA_023412765.1 Bacteroidota bacterium | reverse complement strand
TCGTCGAGCTGGCGATTTTGTTCCTGCAGCTTTATTGCAATAGCCTCGAGGCTCTGCTTGGATTGCAACAGTTCGTGTTCTGATTTCTTTCTTTCCGTGATGTCGATGGCAGAAGTATACATCAACTGGTTCCTCACATCGGAGGCTGAGCTCCAAAGCAACCAACGGTAAGATCCATCCTTGCAGCGACACCTGTTCTCAAAATGTTGAATATCATTCCCCTCGGCCATCAATTTTAGCATTTCCTCGGTCGCCTCAACATCATCCTGATGAACGAACCCGACAAAGCGTTTGCTTTTCAATTCTTGCTCAGTCCAGCCCAAAAGTTGCATCCACGCGGGACTTAATTTTCTAAAGTATCCGTCAAAACCAGTGATAGCATTTAAATTAACTGCCGTATTAAACAACCGATAATTTTCTTTCGCAACTTTTAACAGTTCTCGCTCAGCATTTTTCTGTGCGGTTATATCAATGATAAAACCTTCAATGGTGACACTGTCATCTTCCTCAATTACGGGCATGCCATCTTCCTTGACATATTTCCAGTTGTCGGTACCATGGATAATTCGGTACTCAATACTGAAATTACTTTTCTGGTCAACGGCACGCTCAATTTCCATACGAACTCTCTCCTTGTCGTTTGGATGGATCAAGTCTCGGAAATCCATCCTTCCTGAAAGAAACTCGGCAGGAGGATATCCAGTCAGTTCCTCTACACGCGAGTTAAGAAAGAGCATTGTACTGGCTTCGTTATATTTTCTCAGGTAGATCACCCCCGGAATATTTTCAGTCAGCGCTCTGAATTTTTCTTCGCTTTTAATCAGTTTCGATTCAGCTTCTTTCTTGCTGGTGATGTCCTCGACCCTAACTGTAATTCCTTTCGTGGGTTTACCATTTTCATAGATCATTGCGAACTTGGCGTTGAACCATCGGTTCGAACCGGGCACGATCGACTTGTAATCATAAGATTCAGGCTCACCTGATCCCATTACCTTTTTTCTGAGTTTTTCGAGAATGTCGGCGAATTGAGGATCGAATAGTTCATGAAACGTTCTGCCCAGAATTTTTGGACGGGGAAAAAATAGATCGTCGTCGTTCTTTGCCCAAACATTAAGAAAGCGACCATCGTCATCTATTTCAAAGACTATATCATCCAGCGAGCTAACTAGAGCATTCAAATGTGCTTCTGATTTTTTTATGAGTTGTTGTGCGCGGCGTGTTTCAGAGATGTCATTCACAACGCAGGTATATCCCAGGAGTTTATCATTATCATCCCAGAGACCGTTGATCGACACTGAGACGTAAACCCGAGATCCATTTTTTTTGATGTATGTCCAGTCGTCACGATCTGGACTTTTTAAGAGCTGAGCTTTAAATGAAAGCGCTTCAAAATTCGGATCAACGTCCAGCCCAAGTTCTTCTGATAGCCTGGAGGCTCTCTCGATAAGCTCTAGATTGTCGTGAAGTGCAACGAGGGTTGACTTGCCAACTAATTCATCAGATGAATATCCCAATAGATTTTCTGCTGCCTGATTCAGGCCCGTTATTATCCCTTTCGTATCAGTCGAAATTATAGAAAGCGCCGAAGCGTTTATAATTGCTTCCTGAAGACGATTGGCTTCTTTCAGGCCGTTTGTCATGGTTTCTTCCGCCCCAGTTTTAAGTAAAGGAAATTTATCCATTTCCGAATCATAAATTTATAAAATTGCTCAAGCATGGAGGCAGGCGTACAAAAATTAATTATTGTCCGATGTATTAAAACCGCGCTGTCTGGATGCTTCGAACACAACGATGGCAGCCGCCGTTGAAACATTCAGGGAATCTATTTTTCCCTGCATGGGTATAATTATGTTTTGTGATGAGTGGTCGATCCAACGTTTTGACAATCCCGTCGATTCAGTACCCATAACGATAGCACATGGCTTGTTAAAGTCAACTTCGTGATAGGGTCTTGAAGCTCCCAAATATGTGCAATAAATCAGAATATGGTTTTCGTTTAGCCAACCGATTGTTTCTTCTGTTGAAGCAGATGCCAATTGATTGCTAAACAGGCATCCAACACTTGACCTGATCACATTTGGGTTATAGAGATCGACCAATGGATCGCAAATGATAACTGCATCGGTGCCGGCGGCGTCGGCTGTTCGCAAAACGGCGCCGAGGTTTCCAGGTTTTTCAACCGATTCCAGAATCAAGAGCAATGGATTTTTCCGAAGCTTTATAGCACTTAACGAATGTTGTTTTTGTTCAGCTAGCGCAATCACTCCTCCTGTACTTTCACGATAAGCAATTTTATTAAAAACGTTTTCATGTACAGGTACCAACAGTTGTTCGTTCTTTATTATCGATAGAACATCGGACGAAGCGATAATCGTTGGACAAAAAAACACACTGTCGACTTTATAGCCACTGTCGATGGCTAATTCAACTTCTTTTACACCCTCAATTACAAATTGGTTTTGTTTCTTCCTTTCTCTCGATTTTTCCAAAGAGAGAATGTTTTTGATTTTAGGATTTTGAATGCTGGTAATAAGTGGGTGCATGAAATTTTCAGCGGATTCATCTAATGGTTTGCTGGTGAAGCCGAGTCTCACAACGTTGCGCTTACTGCTCATCGGCTGCGAATTTCATCCACTTCTCAAACGAAGATAGAAAATTCCCTTAGACTTCCGACACACCTAATTCTCACCCTGGGTGCAAACGATTTAATTTTCGGCACCGCTCCAGGTATAAAATTGCTAAATTAGCTATCTAACTACGACGGTTTTTCGGATTTAATACTCTGTCTGACAATGATATGTTAGTGATGAACCGAAGATGCAAACAGGTTGTGTTCATTTTCCTCTTATGCTGTGCGTGCAGCATATTTCCAACTCGTGCCCAGGAAAAGGATAAGATTGACAGTCTCACATCCCTCCTTCGCAAATATCCCCAAAAGGATTCCACGAGGTTCAGGATCTATGGCGAACTCTGCTGGCTTTATGCTACTACTCGTTCAGAGACCGGTGTCGCCAAAATGTATGCTGATAGCATTTATTATTTAGCTCTTGCGTTGGATGACCCACGCGGCCAGGCCATGGCACATTTTTACTATGGATGTATCGGCCGCTTCGAAGGCAACTCCTCGGACGCATTGAAGCATCTCGACGCGTTTATTGAATACAACAAAAGCCGGGGCGATTCGACGAGGGTTGCCAGGGGACTATTCCAGGTAGGTACTGTTCTTCTCCAGATGGACGAACCAGAAGCCGGATTGAAAGCTCTTTATCGAGCACTGGCAATTCATGAGACACGATCAGATATTTCGGATATCAATTATATTCTCAATGCGATTGGCACTGTGTTGAAAAGAACTGGCAACTATGAGGAAGCCATTCAAGTGTACGAGCGGGTTTTGACGACAGACAGTATGAATGCCGATGTGCTCATGAATCTAGGCAACGTGTATTCGATAACAAAACGCTATGACCAGACGCTGAAATATTATAGCAAAGCCCTGGCTATCGACAAGGCTATGGGCCAACAATGGGCAGTGGCTTATGACCTTGAGGCACTCGGCTCGTTATTTAACGATTTGCAAAAGCATGACAGTGCTTTGATCTACCATCGGCAATCGCTTGAGATACGTAAAGACCTCCCCGACAAAAGGGAAAAAGCTATCAGTTTGAGCGATGTCGGCCTGACCGAAACCTACTTAGGTAATTATAATGAGGCAGAACGGCTATTAAAAGAAGCACTCGCCATTGCTGATGCAATATCTTCCCGATCGTTAAAAAGAGACATCTATGAAAAGTTGTCGTTGCTTTATGAGAGAAAGAAAGACCTGCCGACATCGTATCGCTATTATAAACAGTTTGTGGTATTGAAAGACAGCTTGCTTAATGAGGCTTCCCTGAAACAGGTTAACGAGCTGAAAGCGCGATATGCAACCGATCGGAAAGATCAGCAGATCGAACTTTTGTCGAAGGAAAATGAAGTCAATATCAAAGAACGCCAGCGTTTGTCGGCAGTCAAGAATTCTGTGATTACAGGTATCGTCCTCGTTGCTTTGCTGGCTGGGTTGATTGTCTATGTGCTGATGCAGCGATTAAAAAATCAAAAAATGTTGGAGGCAAAGAACAATGAGGTCAAGGAAGCCAATTTTAAAAGTCAGCTTAGCGAATTGAAAATGAAAGCTCTACAAGCCCAAATCAATCCGCATTTTATTTTCAACTGTATGAATTCAATTAATCAAATGATAATTGAAGGCCGTAACGACAGAGCATCCCTTTACCTTTCTAAATTCTCGAAGCTGATCCGGTTAATACTCGAAAATTCTGAGTCAACTGAAGTTTCATTGAAAGATGAGATATCACTGTTAGAAGCCTATATTCAATTGGAAGAACTCCGATTCAACGGGTGTATCGGATATCGTGTTAACACAGCAAAAGATATTGATCCTGAGAATGTATTTTTACCCTTTATGGTACTTCAGCCGTTTGTTGAAAATGCAATATGGCATGGATTAAGACCGAAGGCACAAAACGGAGATGGGAAAATAGATATTTCAATTGAGCAAAACGACGGATTATTAGTTTGCCAGATCGAAGACAACGGTATCGGTAGGGAGCGATCAAATCAGTTGCAGAGCAAAACGGTTTGGAAAACCAAGTCATTGGGATTGAAGATCACAGAGGAAAGACTAGAGTTACTAAACAAAGAATTCAAAAAGCAACTAATCCAGATAACAGATTTGAAGGATGACGAGGGGCAGGCACTGGGCACGAGGGTAGAAGTTTCCATTCCATTGGTATGATAAGAAGTATAATTATTGATGACGAAGCTCTCGGGCGGCAATCCATTAAAGATGCAGTACAAAAATACTGTCCCGAAGTATCCATCGTTGCGCTATGTGAGGATGCTCAGCGCGGCATTGCAGCAATAAATGAATTCAAGCCAGACCTGGTCTTTTTGGATATACAAATGCCGGGTATGTCTGGATTCGATTTGCTGCAGCGCCTGGCGCCCGTGACCTTCCAGGTGATCTTTGTTACTTCATACGATCAATATGCTGTAAAGGCTTTTAAGTTTAGCGCGCTGGATTATTTGTTAAAACCAATTGATGCCGATGAATTAATACAAGCGGTGCATAAAGTTAAGGATAGATCAGACGCAGAGAATGTCACGCACCGGTTCGAATCACTGCTTAATAATATTCATTTTAAGGCGGGGAAGATTGAAAAGGTTGCCATCCCTACACACGACGGGATTGATTTTTTTAACACCGACGATATCATCTATTGTCAGGCAGAAGGGAGCTACACGACCCTGTTTATGGTGAATCACAGAAAAGAGCTAGTAGCCCGTACGTTGAAGGATTTTGAGAATCTGTTGAGTACTTCCGGGTTTTGCCGCGTGCATAATTCATCCCTTATCAGCCTAAAGCACGTGCAGAAATATGTTAAGGGAGAGGGAGGATATGTAATTCTGACCGAAGGACATCACGCCGATATTTCGCGCAGGAAAAAAGACGAGTTTCTCAGTATCCTTCATAAGTTGTAAGCCAACTATTCCTACACGCCTCCATCCACAAACCAAACGCCGCCAGCCAGCAACTCGCGTTCGCTGACGCCTGTGTTCATTTCTACCTTGATCAAGAAATGGAATTCTCCTCTCAAGGTGAATTTGTTGTAAGAAAATTTAAAGAAACTGGTATATGAAGTCAGGTATTTGTCTGCCCAGAATGCTATGCTCAATTTGTTTTGGCGTACTGATGATCTTCACGTCTTGTGAGAAGGAGGTAGATCCTGAACCGAGTGCGACAGGAAACAACCCACCACAAACAAGCCCAAAGAATTCAAAAACCTTCACCGCAGACGAGCTCCTGGAGCATTTGAAATTTAAAAATTCGACCCGTCAAAACGGTATCGCACCGCTGCCCGCTGGAGGTAATGTCCGCATCAATTTTAAAGACACGCTGTACACAGTCAAAGGTACACCGATCGGAGAGAGGGTGGAAGTCTGGCACAATGGTCAGCACGATATAACCGGATTCTTCGTAGCAGTTTCCAATAGCACTTTTTATTACGATGTACCGGTCGTGGAAGAAGAATCCCGGGACAATACCGATGTTTTTATTTTCTATATGGATGACATGGATGGGATGGATTTTCCATTCTCATTCGAGATAACCATTCTTCCTCATGTAAATGGTATTCCGGTAAAGAAGTTTGTCAGGGTGGTTACGCTGGAAGATCCGGAGGACCAAAACTGCTCGGCACTAGGTGCTGATTGCGCGAATGACTGCATGGATTGGATATGGGAATTTACAAATGTTACAGACAAGAACGGCGACATTTATAATGCATATGCCCCCGGGATGTTTATCAAGCTCACACCGTTCGAGCACGGCGGCTGCTGCTGGAATGGTTTTAGCATCCCATCAAAATATGATCCCTACTGCACGCCTGGCAATCCTGAGTATGTGCCTGTAATCGTTGATGACCAGTACTATGTGCGCTACTTTGAATCGCTGCACTTATTCAGCGATGGCACTTATGAGCGATTTATGGATCACGAGGATAAAAATTATGCCACTGACTCAAGTGACTATTGCAGCGCAACAGTTGGCTATTTTGTTGATCGCAAGGGCACGCAAGAAAAAGGAAATCATTCCTATTCATTTCAATCAGACCAAATTTATTTCACAGTCACTTCACGCCTGAATGCAAAGGATGGGACTAGTACTACTAGTGGATGGGGTCTTTTTGGAGGTACTGTGCTTGTTACATGCCACAGCCTGATCATCACCCAAGCTCTTAATGGTGAACTATGGGCTTCCGTTTATCGAAGGCGCGCAGTTAATTGGAATCCAATCGTTACATACTTGCCGGAATATTATGAATAAAAAAATAACCAACGATTCAATTCAACTAATCTGATAAAAAATGAAACTATTTAAGGAAATCAAAAAAAATGTGCTACCCTTTTTGATTGTGGCTAGCCTTGGAGTTGGTATTTCAACGATGCCAGGTTGTAGCTCCGACGATGAAGATGATGGCGTGACGCCATGTGAGAAAACATGCCAGAACGGGGGAGAGAAAGGCTTTGTTGATGGCGTATGCTTCTGCGCATGCCCCTCGGGATTTACGGGACCGAACTGCGAAATAGAATCAGATTGCCCGCCCTCTGCAGAATGTCCAATAGGATATTTTGCGAATCCGGCCAATGATTGCAAGTGCGAAAAGATCAATTGATCTCGTGCATTGATGAAGAATTGGATTTCCCTTCTGGTATTGTTAGGCTTTGGGCTCCAAAGCGTCTACTCGCAGGTTAATGATAATTGTGCAAATGCAATTGCGTTGACCGTTGGGAGTGAATGCTCTCTTCAGCGATACTCGAATGAAAACGCTACATCAGAGGGAAGTACAATTGCTCCTGATCCGACGTGTGGATCCTTTGTGGGAACAGATGTCTGGTTTAAAACGACCATGCCTGCCTCGGGTGCGCTTAGGGTAGAGGTTGACAATCCGTTTGGTGCTGTCCCTGCGTCGTTTACTGTATACTCCGGGGACTGCGGAGACTTTCAGGAAATAGCGTGCGCGAGGAATGATCACAATAGAACAATTAATAATCCAGCAATAGCCGGTGAATTAATCTTTATTCGCGTGTACAGTCATTTCAGTACTGTAGGTCGTCCTTTTGATCTTTGCATTTACGAACCTGACATTCCAACTAACGATCAGTGTGAAAACGCTTTGATGCTGCAGGTTGAAGAGAGCTGCAAACCAGTACAGCATAGGAATATATTTAGCACAGCCCAGGGGGATGTAGTCGCACCCCAACCGGTATGCGGTGAATACCGTGGGGGCGACATCTGGTTTAAAGCATTGATGCCTGCAACAGGAACGTTGCGTATAGGCAAAGAAAGGATTACAGGCGCCACGCATCCGTCCATGGTAGCATATACCGGCAGTTGTACGAGCTTCCAACCAATTTTCTGTAGTCCGAACGAACCAACGGCTACTATTAGCAACCCATCGCTGGCGGGCGAATTGATCTATCTACGATTTTTTTCCTACGCAAATGATGAAGGAGCAATCTTTTCCCTTTGTCTTTACGAGGAGGATAGTCCTGCGAACGACCATTGCGCCGATGCAATCATGATACCAATAGGCACGGAATGCTCACCCGAGGGCTATACGAACCGCCAGGCAACAGAGGAAGACGCAGCCAGCGTGCCTGTCCCATCGTGTATGTCTTACCGTGGGGGAGATGTATGGTTCAAAGCCGTGGTGCCTGCTTCCGGAAAATTGCAAATCATGACTGAATCACAGTACGGATCTGTACCTCCGTCCATCACCTTGTATTCGGGCACCTGCCAAGGTCTTAGCGAACTCGAATGTATAGAAAACCAGGATTCATTTTTATTATCCGATAATTCCCTTGCTGGCCAGACCATTTTTCTTCGCGTTTTTAGTTATGCCAAAAAAGAGGGATTCAATTTTTTCCTTTGTGCATTTGAACCACCCTGTTCTTATACTATTGATGGAGGTGAAATTTCCATCTGTAAAAATGACTCGTACAAGTTTGGATCGCAGGTGATTTCACAACCTGGAGACTATACTGAATTATTTAAAACCAATGAAGGATGCGACTCTCTGGTAACTCTAACGCTGACAATTTCCGATATCGATACAAGGGTAACGAATAACAATGGAGTGCTGACTGCCCTTGCCGCCGGAGCCCAATACCAATGGATAGACTGTTCAAATGGATTCAAACCGATAGCCAGTGCGAACACTAAGAGTTTTAGTGCAGAGTTAGGGGAATACGCCGTAATCATCACACAAAATTCCTGCGTTGATACTTCGGCTTGTCACCAGGTGTCGTTGGTCGTGGACGTCGAGGACGAAATTGACGACGACGTGATTGTTTTCCCGAATCCGGCTGGCCATAGCTTTTACATCAACTTTCAAAAGTCACATACAAACGCAACCATGGAAATGGTTGACACAAAAGGCCGCATCGTTAACACTAAAAGTTTTTACCGAAAATCCATTGGTGAAGTCGATACCCGTGGGCTGGCTTCCGGGCCATATATCATCAGGCTCCGAACCTCGAATGGAATTCTCACGAGAAAGTTAATTAAGAGGTAAATACACGTTGTCAGTGATTTTTTGCCCTCCAAACTTTCTACATACCTTTGCCATCGTTGAAGGCAACTAACCCGCAATCTTGATTTGAAACATGCAATACCTTCGTCCTGGACAGACTACGAGCTGTTGGACTGCGGAAATTTTGAAAAGCTGGAACGATTTGGCGAATATATCCTTATACGCCCCGAACCTCAGGCGCTCTGGAAACGATCGTTAACAGAAAATGAATGGAAGAAAGTATCACAC
This sequence comes from Bacteroidota bacterium, assembly GCA_023412765.1. GTDB lineage: Bacteria > Bacteroidota > Bacteroidia > Cytophagales > Cyclobacteriaceae > Chryseolinea. Next base: position 1,735 of record JAEZBX010000101.1, on the reverse strand, counting down.
GCAAAATTTATTCGCGAGCAAACAGATAAGTTCCGTTTTACAGACGACGTGAAAGGAGGGTGGTCAAAAAATTCCTCCATGCCTGAAAGCTGGAATATCCAATATCGATATGCGAACCTCAACCTGAAACTGCGACTCGCACTGACTGGTTTTGGTCACGTTGGCATTTTTCCTGAACAGGCAAACAACTGGAATTTTGTTTATGATACTATCAGGTCATGGCGTACGAACAATGCGCGGGTTCTCAACCTTTTTGCGTACACGGGGGCCGCTTCTATCGTAGCGCGAAGTGCTGGAGCTGAGGTAGTTCACTGCGATGCGTCGAGGCCGGGTCTAAACTGGGCGGCGCACAACATGCAGCTTAATGAGCTCAAAGATATCCGTTGGGTTTATGAAGACGCCTTCAAGTTTGTGAAGCGTGAGGTGAAGCGCGGCAACAAGTATAACGGAATTATAATGGACCCCCCACCTTATGGGAGAGGACCGGAGGGCGAGAAATGGACACTCCAGGAACAACTGGATGAACTGATTGGACTGAGCAGCAAACTGCTCCACGATAAGCAATCGTTTTTCATTTTGAGCATGTATGCAGTTGGATTATCATCCGTTGTGGGATTAAACGTTGTAAAATCCCATTATGATTTCCAGTCAGTCGAGTATGGTGAATTTCTCCTACCGTCAAGGCAGGGAAATGATTTACCGATGGGGACGTTTCTGCGTTTTACGATATAATTTGATTTTTATGATTTCGTTGTAACTTTAATTATGCAATCACGGAGTACATCTCCCCCTCGCACAATAATGGAGCTATATCAAATGCTTCCTGAAGGCACGTTGGCTGAATTAATCAATGGATCTATTTATATGTCACCCGCACCAAGCCCTAAGCATCAATCGGTTATAAGAGAGTTGGCTTTTTCCATTCTTAGTTATCTGAGAGAAAATAGTAATAAAGGGGAGCTGTTTTTTGCGCCCTGCGATGTGTTTTTGGACGAACAATCAAATGCTGTTCAACCGGATATTATTTTTATTTCCGAAGATAATAAATCAATTATCAGGCAGGACGCAATTCATGGAATACCTAATCTGATAATTGAAGTGCTTTCCCCTGGAAATTCCGAGCATGACTTGATAACGAAAAGAATGCTTTACGAGAAATTTGGCGTGCAGGAATATTGGGTCGTCTTCCCCGAAACAAAAGAAACGATCGGTTTTTTTTTGAAAGCAGGCAATTATTTGGAATCGGGACGGCATTCACACAAGATTCATTCAGTCCTGCTGAACAATACGGTCTTCGAATTTTGATAGCCGGTTAAAGTACTAATCCTAATCCGCTTGAGTATTTAGCCAATTAAAAATTCTATCTTTGCGCCTCAATTCTAAAAAAACAGGGATTTTGAGGTTTTATGGACGTTAATAAGATTAGGAACATCGCGATTATTGCACACGTTGACCATGGAAAAACCACGTTGGTAGACAAGTTGCTCATGGCAGGGAAGCTTTTTAAAGATCATGAGAACCCTGGTGAGCTCATCATGGACAGCAACGACCTGGAGCGCGAACGAGGTATTACCATCCTCGCAAAGAATGTTTCTGTCCGTTACAAAGATTATAAGATTAATGTGATTGATACACCTGGTCACAGTGACTTTGGTGGTGAGGTGGAGCGCGTGCTCAACATGGCTGACGGTTGTTTATTGCTCGTGGACGCATTTGAAGGTCCAATGCCACAAAC
>JAEZBX010000099.1 GCA_023412765.1 Bacteroidota bacterium | reverse complement strand
TCTTGCACCAACGGCAAATGGCTTAGTGAAATCAAAGGGAGTATCCTTGACATCCTGAAGCTGGCCTGTCGGGATCAAAGTCTTGTCAACAGGAACAAATTTTGACGCCGCCAACATTAATTCATGCCCCAGGATATCCGTTTTTGTATTGCCTGACAAGTTGAAGTAGCTGTGATTGGTGAGGTTAACAACGGTCTTCTTATCTGTTGTTGCTTTATAATCTATCTTCAATTCATTATCGTTGGTCAATGTGTAGGTCACTTCAGTGGCCAGATTTCCGGGGTAGCCTTCTTCCATATCTTTACTGGTGTATTTTAGTTTTAACACCGCTCCCTCAGGGCCGCTCGATTCTTCCGCCTGCCATACAACTTTGTCGAAACCTTTATTACCGCCGTGAAGGTGATTGGGGCCATTGTTCGTTGCAAGGGTATAGGTCTGGCCATCTAATTTAAATTGCCCTTTTGCAATGCGATTGCCATACCTGCCCACGATGCACCCAAAGAATGGATTTGATTTTTCATATTGGGAGAGAGAATCGAATCCAAGTACAACGTCTTCAAAATTTCCTTCTTTGTCCTCGGTAAGCAGGGATACAATTATGCCGCCATAATTTGTTACGGTCATTTTTGTCCCGGCGGTGTTGGTGAGGGTATATAACGATACCTCGGTGCCATCTTGAAGTTTGCCAAACGAAGAGCGACTAATCATAGCTTGCGGAATTTCAAGTGAGTCCATCGATAAAGTGTCCGACGATTCCTGCTGTTTAGGTTTACATGCAAAGAATGCTACCGAACAAAAGCAAAGAATGAGGTGAGAAGTGTACTTTTTCATTTCAACGAAATTGGATATGGTTGTAATTTAAGTGTAATATCGCCTTTTAATTACTCAAATTGCAACCATCGACACCGTTGTATTTTTGATTTCTCAAATTAAGCTGGTACCATTCGAAATCGACACATCGTATACATTCATTTCAACTTTGTACCTGTGATGATAAGCTTCCGTTATCTTTCTAACAAATTCTTCTGAGTCTTTTTTCGATACAAGATTAATTGTACACCCACCAAAGCCGCCCCCCATCATACGCGAACCGATTACGCCGGGCATTTCCTTCGTTTGTTCAACCAGAAAATCCAGTTCATCACAACTTACTTCGTATAAATGCGATAATCCATTGTGGGTGTCATACATTTTTTTTCCAAAGGAAAAGAGGTCGCGGTTATCAAGATCTGCGGATGCATCCAACACTCTTTTGTTTTCCTGTATTACATAGCGACAACGATCGAAGACTTTTTGTGGGAAAGCCGACCTGTTACCTTCTAACATTTGCATGGTTGCATCGCGCAGACTGTGGACCTCTGGATAAAACTTCCTAATTATGCCTACACCTTCCTCGCATTCCTGGCGACGGGTGTTGTACTCAGAACTAGCCAGAGAATGCTTCACCATCGAGTCACACAGTATAATTGAAGTTTCTGATAAATCGACAGGAAAGTATCGGTACTCGAGCGATCGGCAGTCAAGCACAAATGCATTACCTTCCTTTCCCATAACGCTCGCAAACTGATCCATAATACCGCATAGCACACCGGCATAATTGTGCTCTGCCCATTGCGCTATCTGTATAAGTTTGGCCTTCGGAATATTGAAACCGTGAAGGTGATTTAATGAATATGCAAAACTGCATTCGAGGGCGGCAGATGAGGAGAGTCCGGCGCCTGTGGGCACATCGCCATCGATAACGCAATTAAATGCTTTCACAACATGACCTTCATCCGAAAACTTTTTAACTACGCCAAGCAGATAGTTTGCCCACAACGGTGATTTTACGCGGGCAGGATCACTGGTATGAAAGGAAAAAAACTCGTTGTGTTTTGCTGAATAAAGTGTTGAATGTGGATCAATGGAGAAGTCGACCGCAGTGACAATTTGCCGGTCGATGGCGGCGGGCATTACGTAACCATTGTTATAGTCGGTATGCTCGCCGATAAAATTGATCCTACCGGGCGACCGAGCCACAATAGGTTGTTTATCGAAGATATCTTGAAACCTGGTTTGAACACTTTTAGGATTGAACTTCTTTTTTGATTCCACTAATAGATATTTTGTTGGGGTAAAGTTATTAGAAGATTAGAAGATTAGAAGATTAAAAGATTGGAAGATTAAAACATTGGAAGATTAGGATTGGCGCATCAGTGAACTTTATTTGTACCGGGATGTTCTTATTTTGAAATAAAAATTCAGAACTAAATTCTCCTACCATTGAACTGGAACGACGTACTTAATTTTGCCAAAAAGAATCCTGTTCCTGACCGCAGAGTTGAAAAAACCGACGAGGAATGGAAAAAACAACTTACCCCGGAGGAATATCAGATCACGAGGGGAAAAGGTACTGAGCGACCTTTCACGGGCGAATATTGTGAATCGCACGAACCTGGCCTCTATGCCTGCCGTTGCTGCGGAACTCCATTGTTTGATTCTACTCAAAAATTCGAATCGGGAACAGGCTGGCCAAGCTTTACCGAACCCGTTAAAGAAAACGTTATCAAATATGAAAAAGACACGTCCTTTGGAATGTTCCGTGTTGAAGTGATGTGCAACGTTTGTGACTGTCATCTGGGCCATGTGTTTCCAGATGGCCCCCCTCCATCAGGACTGCGTTTTTGTATCAATTCTGCCTCTGTGAAAAGAGTGAACAATTAGGGTGTTGAGGTGTTGGAGTGTTGATGTTACTCCTGTTGATCTTGTGTAGTGAACCAACCTAGACACCTAAACACTTAAACACCTAAACACACAGGAGAATGTCTCAAAAACTCAAAGATCAAATCGCCATCGTTACCGGAGCAAGCTCTGGAATTGGTACCGGCGTGGCGAAGGCTTTAGCTGCGGAAGGTGCCTCGGTTGTAGTGAATTATTCATCCAGTCCTGACAAAGCCAAAAAAGTACTGGACGAAATTCAAGAGGCGGGTGGAAAAGGGATTGTCATCAAAGCGGATGTGAGCAATGAGAAAGAGGTTGTTGAAATGTTTCAGAAAACCATTGCAGAATTTGGGACGGTCGACATTCTGGTAGCTAACGCAGGATTGCAAAAGGATAGCAAGTTTCATGAAATGTCGTTGGCAGAATGGAACAGGGTAATAGGCATTAATCTCACCGGGCAATTCCTTTGTACCCGTGAAGCAATAAAAGAGTTCCTGCGCCGTGGTGTCGTTCCCTCGAGGTCAAAAGCCGCGGGTAAAATAATTTGTATGAGTTCAGTTCATGAGGTTATTCCCTGGGCAGGTCATGCCAACTACGCTGCGTCCAAAGGTGGGGTTATGATGCTTATGAAAAGCATTGCGCAGGAATACGCTCCGAACAAAATTCGTGTGAATAGTATCGGACCTGGTGCTATAAGAACTCCAATAAATCATGCTGCCTGGCAAACGCCAGAATCTTACAACAAACTACTTAAATTAATACCCCAAAAAAGAATCGGTGAAGTCGAAGACATCGGTGGCGCTGCGGTATGGCTAGCCTCCGACGACTCAGATTATGTAAATGGAATTACACTTTTTGTCGATGGGGGAATGTTGTTGTATCCGGGGTTTGAAGATAACGGATGAGCGTGTTTAGGTGTTTAAGTGTTTAGGTGTTTAGGTTCGGTTATCCCAATCAGTGCATTCGGAAAAAGTGTCTAATCGTTTTTTTAGTAGAATCCAAGCTTAATCAAAATTTAGCAAGTCAATATATTTAAGCATTAAACCACTTAGGCACTTAAACACTTAAACACTTAAACACCTTGAAAGAAGCCCTCCGTCTCCTCGAGGATCGCGATAAAAAAAAGAACTGGCGAAAGTTTGGCCCTTATGTAAGCGACCGGCAGTGGGGTACGGTACGTGAGGATTACAGCGCTAACGGAGATGCGTGGCAATCAGTTACGCATGATGCAGCGCGCAGCAAAGCATTCCGATGGGGCGAGGAAGGTATTGGAGGTATAAGCGACGACCGTCAGCTGCTGAATTTTTCTCTTGCGTTTTGGAACAAGAAAGATCCCATAATCAAAGAGCGTTATTTTGGGCTGACGGGTAGGGAAGGAAATCACGGAGAAGATTGTAAGGAGCACTACTACTACCTCGATAGCACACCAACCCACTCTTACATGAAGATGTTGTACAAATATCCTCAGCAAGAGTTTCCCTATGATCTGTTGGTTGAGGAAAATCGACGCCGTGGAAAAAATGATCCTGAATACGAATTGATCGATACTGGCATCTTCGACGACAATCGTTACTTCGACGTATTCATCGAATATGCTAAAGCTGATACCGACGACTTGCTAATCAGAATTACCATTCATAATCGCGGATCCGAAACGGCAACGCTACATGTTTTGCCTCATGTCTGGTTTCGTAATACATGGTCGTGGGGATACAATGATTATACTCCTCAACTTTATCTTGATGAGGAGGGATGTATCAAAATTGATCACCGTGACCTTGGAAGTTATTATTTGAGTGCCTCCGGCAACAGTATAGCCATCTTTTGTGAGAATGAAACTAATACAAATCGATTGTACGGTATCCATTCCGTTGGAACATTCAAAGACGGTATTAACGATTTTCTTATCCATGGGAATAAAAACGCAATTAATAGCCTACCGAAGGGGACGAAGGCAGCTTTTAACTACGATCTTTCTATTCCATCGGGGAAGTCGGAGGTGATCCAATTGCGATTGTCTCCTCGATACGTCCCTAATCCCTTTCAGGATTTCGAAGATGTTTTTCACGAACGTCTCACGGAGGCCAATGAATTCTATAATGACCTGCAGGGCAAAATCGACCATGACGACGATAGATTGGTTCAGCGTCAGGCATTTGCCGGAATGATGTGGAGCAAGCAATTTTATTATTATGATGTAGCGCAATGGTTGAATGGCGATCCGGGCCAACCACCACCGCCGGCAGAAAGAAAACATGGAAGGAACCGTGATTGGATGCATCTCAACAACGCCGACATTATTTCGATGCCCGACAAATGGGAGTATCCGTGGTATGCGGCATGGGACCTCGCTTTTCATACTATTCCGATTGCTATCGTCGACCCCGAATTCGCTAAGCAACAACTCATCTTGCTAACGAAAGAATGGTACATGCACCCGAATGGCCAGTTACCAGCATATGAGTGGTCTTTCAGTGACGTTAATCCCCCAGTTCACGGTTGGGCTACCTGGAGAGTTTACAAAATCGATCAGAAGATTCAGGGAAAATCTGACAGAGCTTTTCTGGAAGAAGTTTTTCACAAGCTATTATTGAATTTCACCTGGTGGGTAAACAAAAAGGATTACAACGGTAACAATATTTTTCAAGGCGGTTTTCTCGGAATGGATAACATTGGGGTTTTTGATCGAAGTAGTCAATTGCCTACTGGTGGCTACCTGGAACAATCCGATGGAACGAGTTGGATGGCCATGTTTACCTTGAATATGTTGAGGATGTCTCTCGAGCTTGCAAAAGAGAATCCTACGTATCAAAGTCTGGCGACTAAGTTCTTTGAGCATTTTCTATATATAGCGGGTGCGATGGCAAATGTCGGTGAGGAAGGAATCGACCTGTGGGATGACGAAGATGAATTCTTTTATGATGTGCTACACACCCCTGACAATCATAGCTTCAGGATGAAAGTGCGATCAATGGTTGGACTCATTCCTTTGTTTGCAGTTGAGGTAATAGATCATGAAATTTTTGATACTATGCCGGAGTTCACCGCCAGACTCCGCTGGTTCCTGAAAAATCGTCCGGACCTTGCAAAATTAATTTCTCGCTGGAATGAAAAAGGAAAAGGGGAGAGACACTTGCTTTCACTCTTGCGAGGTCATCGCATGAAAAAACTTCTCAAGAGGATGTTGGATGAGTCTGAATTTCTTTCAGACTATGGCGTTCGTGCATTATCACGACATCACTTGAACAATCCTTATCAAATGAATGTCAATGGTTCGACGTTTATTGTGAAGTATACGCCCGCCGAAGCTGACAATTTTCTTTTTGGTGGTAACTCAAATTGGCGAGGCCCCATCTGGTTCCCGGTGAATTTTCTGGTGATAGAATCGTTGCACCGTTTTCATCGCTACTATAGCGATGATTTTAAGGTTGAACATCCCACGGGTTCGGGCAAATATTGGACACTGCGGGAGATCGCCGATGACCTGTCGCAGAGAATGATCAACATTTTTAGAAAAGATGCGAAAGGGAGGCGACCCGTTTTCGGAGCAAATGAAAAGTTACAAACCGATGAACACTTCCGGGATTATCTTTATTTCTACGAATATTTTCACGGCGACAACGGTAGGGGTGTTGGCGCAACGCATCAGACGGGATGGACGGGGTTAGTTGCTAAACTGATCCAGCCGCGACGTTAATAGTTAAAAGTTTAAAGTTTAAGGTTTAAGGTTTCGCTCGAGCATGGTTTGTACGAAATCGGCTCGATCGATACTTCAATGTTCCTTAGTCGATATTCAGTGTTCGGTGTTCAACTGGCCTTGGCTATTGGCACAACTTTAAACCTTGAACTTTAAACTTTAAACTAATACAGATTATCCCCCGATATAAGTGAACGGCGTAATCGCTTTCAACTGCTTCTTAAGATTATCGGTCACGTTAAGGCTATCAATGAATTGCGCTAGACTTTCCTGTGTGACTTGCTTATTCGTGCGGGTCAGGTCTTTCAACGCTTCATATGGGTTCGGGTATCCTTCCTTTCTAAGGATTGTTTGAATTGCTTCGGCAACGATAGCCCAATTTTTCTCAAGATCCCGATTTATCGCAGGTTGGTTTAATTCAATCTTGTTTATTCCTTTCAGGATCGACCTGATTGCTATGTACGTATGCGCGAACGGTACACCGATATTACGCAGTACGGTAGAGTCGGTGAGGTCGCGTTGAAGTCGTGAAATTGGAAGCTTCGCGGACAGGAATTCGAATATGGCGTTGGCAAATCCCAGGTTTCCTTCCGCATTTTCGAAATCGATTGGGTTTACCTTATGTGGCATTGCTGAAGAACCAACTTCACCGTCCTTGATTCTTTGTTTGAAATATTCCATAGCAATGTATTGCCAAACATCCCTGCAGAAGTCAATCAAGATAGTATTGATGCGCTTGATGTTGTCAAACAGCGCGGCCATGTTATCGTAGTGCTCAATTTGAGTAGTGGGGTAACTTCTTACCAATCCAAAGTGATGACAGAAGTCGTCTGCAAATTTTCGCCAGTCAATACCTGGATAAGCTACATGGTGCGCATTCATGTTGCCAGTTGCGCCACCAAATTTGGCAGCATGAGGAATTGTCCTTAGCAAATTCAACTGTTTGTCAAGGCGAGCTGCAAATACCATGATCTCTTTTCCGACCCGCGTAGGTGATGCCGGCTGACCGTGTGTATGGGCAAGCATTGGCACATCTTTCCAATCCTTAGCCATCCCGTTAAGACGGCTCAAAAGTGAATCGATCAATGGAAGGTATTCATCTTCAATGAAGTTTTTCAGCAATAACGGAATGGCTGTATTGTTTATGTCCTGGGAGGTGAGCCCGAAATGAATGAACTCTTTGAAGCTGCCCAGGTTCATTCGCTCAAATTCATTTTTTATGAAATATTCGAGGGCCTTGACATCGTGATTGGTTGTCTTTTCAATTTCCTTAATCTGCTCTGCATTTTCTTTTGAAAAATTCTTATAGATGCTGCGCAGATCTTTAATCCGATAAGCGGGAAAATCCTCCAACTCGTTTATCGAGCCCGATAGTGCGATCAGATATTCTATTTCAATTTGTACCCTGTATTGCATCAGGGCATATTCCGAAAAGTAGGATGTAAGCGGTTTTACGGTCTCAAAGTATCGCCCATCAACAGGGGATACGGCGGTAAGGGGATTTAGCTCCACTGTAAACGTTGGTTAAGTCCCAAAATTAATGGCTGGGGCCGGACAACCAAAATAATTTAGGCAAGCACTTTCGTCGGTAGTAATTTGAAACAAACGCGATAAACCCATCTGTAAATTTCTTTGTTGTAATATTGCGCTCGCGTATACCTTGCAAGTACAGTGCGGCAGGTATTTACCTAAACGAACAATAGTAACAGATAATGGCCTTTAGCTTTTTTAAGAAAAAATCTGAAAAACCCACTAAAGAGGAGGCACATAGTGGCCCCAAGTACTACGACCTTCGCGTAAAAAATATTATACAAGAGACGAAGGATGCCATTTCAATCGTATTCGACCATCCTGCAAGCGGAAAAATCAATTACAAAGCGGGTCAATTCCTGACGCTAATATCAAATGTTAACGGCAAGGAAGTGCGTCGGGCTTACTCACTCTGCACGTCGCCATTTACGGATGAGGATCTCGCCGTTACGGTAAAACGTGTCGACAACGGATTGATGTCAAACTGGCTGGCTGACAATCTTAAGGGCGGTTCGACCATGAGGGTAATGGAGCCAATGGGACAATTCACCACGGAATTCAGCGAAGGAAATAAACGCCATATCATTCTTTTTGCCGGTGGATCAGGAATCACACCTATGATGTCAATCATCAAAAGCTTGCTTAAGCAGGAACCCAATAGCATTTGCTCATTGATTTACTGCAACCGCGATATTGATAGCATCATTTTCAAAAGTGAGCTTGAACGCTCGGAGATTACGTACGAAGGAAGGTTGCACGTTATCCATGTTCTTGATAATGCTCCTATGAACTGGCAGGGCTACTCTGGATTGCTGAACCATGACATGCTTACAAAATTGTTTGAGCGTGTTCCCGACTGGGGCATTACCAACACGACTTATTTGATGTGCGGACCAGAAGGGATGATGAAGAATGTTGAATCGCTGCTGAACGCACGGGGTATCCCGAAAGAAAAAATCTTCAAAGAAAGTTTTGTACAGGGAACCATCGATAAGGAACCCAAACAGGAGCCAGCGGCAGAAGCATTGCAGGCGCGCGAAGTTACTATTATCTACGATGGACAGGAGTATAAGGTCATGGTTCCTCCTAACAAAGCAATTTTAGAAACAGCATTGGATCAGGGAATTGATCTACCTTATTCGTGTCAAAGTGGTCTTTGTACTGCGTGTCGTGGCAAAGCGTTGTCGGGTAAAGTTAAGCTTGATGAAGAAGAAGGGTTGTCTAAGTCAGAACGTGATGAAGGATATGTACTCACTTGTGTAGGGCATCCGTTAACCGATGATGTTGTGATAGAGATCGGGTAGGCCAGCTTTTCGAATCCGTTAATAGTTAATAGGCCGCTCGAACATGGTTTAGCTAAGTTTACTGATTGCATTTCAAACCTCAAACCTCAAACCTCAAACCTTAAACCTTAAACTTTAAACTTTAAACTTTAAACTTTAAACCCAGTCCCGGAAAACTGACTAATGTCACCCGCCGACTTGATGTAAGTCCTCGCCATCCGATTCCTTTTGAACTTATTTTGTATGCATAAATCGCTATTATGAGACCGATATTATGTGTAGTTGACCTGACCCCTTCTTCGGAAAAAGTACTTGAAATAGCCGCCACGGTGGCCTCCGCTTGCAGTACCCGTCTGATTATATTATATTCTTATAGACTAGTTGACCTCGGACGCGATGCAGATGTCCTGGTGTCGAAGGCCTCGATAGATACAAGAGCAAAAGCCAGATTTCTTGAACTCGGTGCTTCAGTGTTAGACAAGAAAAAAGTTGATTACGAGTTCCAGACGGAGATAGGTTTTACAGCTGACAGAATTCGAACTTTTGTAAATGAAAATGCTGTGGGTATGGTTGTGATTGGTGAAAAACAAGCAAACGATATAGACGAGCATCGGCTTACACTTCGCGAGTTTATTAGTAACACCAGGTTGCCATTTCTAATTATACCGGAAGAATCTCGCGTTGAAGCGATAGCAACGTAACACTAAGAGCAATGATAAATTGAAGGGCCCCAGTGCCTTTTTTATTGTGTCAAAGGTCATGTGCAGACCTGACGTAAATCATCCGCTGATATAGCGTTAATCATGTCCCACCTCTCAATGCGCTTATACCTTAGCGTCACGATAAAAACAACAAGACTATGAAACCAACCCGCCAAATTCTGATCGTAACGGTAGGATTACTGCTCTTTCTCGTAAATGATATCCAGGCTCAGGCCTTTAAGGTTAAAACATATACAATGCATGTGAGTGGAACCTCTACGATGCATGTATGGCAATCATCAGTAGAAAAGCTTTCGGTTAACGGTGCTTTTGCTGTCTCAGCAAATGAGCTCTCCGAAGTCAAAGATGTGGTCGTAAAAATTCCAGTTACAAGCATCAAGAGTACTAAGGGAAAAATAATGGATAACAAAACTTACGAAGCTTTCAATCATGAAAAATATCCAGAGATAGTATTTGTAATGAAGAGCCAGACTGTAAACACAGCGACTTCTACAATAGATCTAAAAGGTACACTATCGATGGCAGGCAAAACGTTGCCAGTAGACCTGAAAGTTTCCTACAAGCTTGCATCTAATGGTGACTTGAAGATCACAGGTTCAAAACAAATAAGCATGACCACCTTTGGGATGGAACCTCCGACCGCAATGATGGGAGCAATAAAAGTTGGGAACGATGTGTCGGTAACTTTTGAAATCACTCTTACTAACAACGCAATTCTATAACAACATTTAAACAATACGATTATGTCACGCTCTAATACATTCCGCTACCTAACGCTTGTCGCACTGATTGCGTTAAGTTATGGTGCATTTGCACAACAAGGCCGTATACAATACTTCCGGCCATATGATCAACGAGGTATCAACGTATTTGAAACCAGCAAGTACGATACCGTTCGATTTGATGGATTAAAACTGCGCATCGGCGCACACTTTACCCAGCAATACCAAAACCTTAAGCATTCGAATACTGAGAATATTGTTGGAGAAGTCAACAAAAATGCTCTTTACGATCTCAGTTCTGGCTTTAACCTCGCGATGGCGAATTTTAACATCGATGTTCAATTGACAGATGGTGTCAGGGTTAGTTTGGTGTCTTACATGTCGACTCGTCACCACAATGAATTTTGGGTGAAGGGTGGATTCTTTCAAATAGATAAGGTTGGATTTTTGAACAGCCCTGTAATGGATGAACTATGGAAGAACCTTACACTGAAAATCGGACACATGGAAATCAATTATGGCGATGCACACTTTCGCAGATCAGATGGTGGTAACGCGATTTATAACCCGTTCGTGGAAAACAATCTGATGGATGCATTTACTACTGAGATCGGGGGCGAATTGTACTGGCAAAAATCCGGATTCCTTGCTATGGTTGGTATCACTGATGGCGAAATCCAGGGTAGTGTTACCAAGGCCGATGACCGCTCTCCATCTTTCTATGGTAAAGTTGGATTCGACAAAAATTTCACTGAAGATTTCAGGGCAAGACTTACCGGATCCGTTTACACTACGAAGTCTTCTATCAGCAGCACACTGTACGGTGGCGACCGCGCCGGATCACGCTACTACTATGTACTGGAGCCCGTTAATGCAACTCTGACCGGCAACTCTTTCTCTGGCCGTATCAACCCTGGGTTTAAGGATAATGTCACCAGCTTTATGATTAATCCTTTTGTGAAATTTAGAAATGTGGAAATTTTCGGTACCTACGAGGTGGCTACTGGTAACAACCAGATTGAGAATGGTGAACTTCAATCTACTGATCCCGCACAACCAGTGCTGACCAAACTTGAAAAAAGACAATTCAATCAATATGCGATCGATGGTATATATCGTTTCGCAAATGATAAGATGTACGTCGGCGCCAAATACAATGTAGTGGATGGTGAGCTCGCGTTTGGTCAGAGCACCACACAGCCAAATCTTAGCCAGGGAACCCGTGAAGATGTCAAAGTTCAACGCACATCTCTTGCAGCTGGCTGGTTCATTACAAAGAACATTCTTCTGAAAGGAGAATATGTAACCCAGAAATACATGGATTTCCCTGGTACCGACATTCGTGCCAATGGAAAGTTCGACGGTTTTGTGATAGAGGGTGTTATTGGTTTCTAGTTGGAGAACAGCAGGGTCCGAAAGGGGCCCTGCTTACTATACCTAAACCCGACGATTATGAAAAAGATGATACTCATAGTGATGTTTGCCACAGTTCTTTTAGGCAGCACCACGTCCGACAAGGGTACGTGGGTCATTGATTCAGGCAGCAGACTTGCCATCGCTGGTTCGACTAACATCAACAAATTCACTTGCAAATTCGACTACTACTACGGTAGCGATACTTTACAATATCTGCGGAATAGCCGGACAGGTAAATTGAGTTTTTCAAACAACAAAATGACTATACCAGTCCGCAGTTTTGATTGTGGTGCTAAACAAATTTCAAACGACTTCCGCAAAACACTGAAGTCAGATACTTATCCTCAACTTACAATAGCCTTCCGGTCCCTGGAGAATCCTTTCAATCAGAATGATTGTTTCATCGATGGTGTTGTTGACATTACTCTTGCCGGTGTAACCACCACATACACCATACGTTACCTTGTAAATCTGAATAACAACTCAATTTTGTTGAAGGGCACTCGCACCGTAAATTTCTCAGACTTCGGCCTTGAGGCACCTACCAAACTACAAGGTCTTATCAAGGTAGACGAAGTCCTGAACGTTGAATTTAATCTGGTGCTAAAAGAAGTTTAGCAAAAAATTCACAGTTTGTTAAAGCCTGCACGCTTCATCAGGAGCTTATCTCATGCTTCTTATCTCTTGAAATATTCTCTACAGTCCATTGGATTTTCTTTTCGAGTGGATGCGCTCTCACAGGGCAATCAAGTTTATCACAAATCGGACATTGAAATTCCATGCATCCATCGGTATGAATAAAGAATTCAACCGGTTCTTCGAATGCTTCACGCATTCCCGATGTAATGGCATCTATCTCCGTGTGTGCTTCGCGTAGATTCAAGTACCATGGAACCGTAAGGTGACAATCCATGTGAAGTTTGTTACCATACTTAATGATGCGAAGGTTGTGAACGTCAATCCAGTTTTGGCGCCTGTGCGCGTTTAAGATTGTTACAATTCTTTCAAGCAAAGCACTGTCTATCTCGTCCATAATTCCTGCTATGGAAGTCCGAAGAATTTTGTATCCTGTGTAAATGATAATAAAGGCAAAGAGTATTGCAACCGCGCTATCAATCCAGAATATCTTGGTAAAATATATCAGAACAAGTCCAATAACTATCCCGGCCGTTGTATAGGTATCGGTTTGCAGGTGCCGACCGCTTGCAAGCAATGCCAATGAATTATGCTTTCTTCCAATTCGTACACAAGTCAATCCCATCACATAATTTATGACGCCGGTTGCCACAATCAATGCGATACCGAAGTCCAACCGAACCAGCGGTTCGGGATAAATTATATTTTTAACTGCGTTATAAATGATTATAAAGCCGGCAACGAATATCATGCTTCCTTCCAGTGCAGCCGACACAAATTCGATCTTGCCATGTCCATACGGATGATCTTCGTCGTGAGGCTTCGCAGAAAGATGCAAGCTGTAGAGTCCGACAAATCCGGCGACAACATTCACAATACTTTCCGATGCGTCGGTTAAGATGGCAACCGAATTTGTTATGAGGTATGCAACGATCTTCACTAATAGCAACACCACAGAAATTATTGCTACCCATTGCTGAACCCGGATATTCTTTTTTGCCGCTTTCGATACTGTTACATCTCGGTTCATTTATGCCTTTTCAACTTTATACCTGCTGTCTAACAGTATCGATAGACAAAAAGATTCTGGCTTACACGGAAGTACTAGTCTCGGAGCTTGACGCGGACAACGTACATATCTGCCGTTACAAAGAGTGTTTTTTCGTCAGGAGTAAAGGCACAATTCGACGCTAGCTCGGGAATCTTAATCCGTCCAAGAACTTTTCCCCCCTGATCGAACACCCATATTCCGCCAGGACCACTGGCAAATACATTTCCATTTTTGTCTATCTTCAACCCGTCGGGCATGCCTTTGTCCGTTTTTGCAGCTTCGGTTGCATCAAAGAAAATTGCAGCATTGCTGGCCGACCCATCTTCGGAAATGTCAAACGAATACCAGACTGGTTTCTCCGGGTCAGAATTTGCAACCAACAATCTTTTTTCATCGGGGAACAATGCAATTCCATTCGGACGCGTAACACTGTCTGTAATCAGTTTTGCTACACCATTAGTCACTTTGAAAACCCCATGGAATGGAATTTCGCGTTTTTCGTTTTCAGGAAGACCATATGGCGGGTCAGTCATAAACAAATTCCCTTTGCTGTCGACGATTGCATCGTTTGGACTGTTGAATCTTTTGCCATTGAAATTATCCGCCACAGGAACAAATTTTGCGGCAGGAGCACTAAGAGGCGCATCCATCACTGCCACCCGGCGCTCACCGTGCTGACAAAGTACCAACTTGCCCTCCCGGTTTAATGTCAGACCATTTGAACCTGGCTCGTTTCCATAAGGTAACTGTCCCAGGCGGCCTGAAGGTGTTAAATAAGTCTCCTTCCCACCTTGTTCAGTCCATTTATAAACAATGTTTGTAGGAACATCTGAAAAGAGCAACATCTTCTGATCTTCTACCCAAAGTGGACCCTCACTCCACTCGAATCCTTCAGCAATGATTTCAATTTCAGCGTCATTTTTGACGAGCGCGTCAAATGCTGGATCTAACCGCTCAATTGAGCCGAACGTTCGTGCCTTGGTTGCCGAATCACTGGTTGCTTCTTTTTCTTTTTTATTGCATGATAAAAGTGTGCATGCCACAATGAAGTAGATAAGGTGTTTCATAAGGACAGTTGGTTATTCGTTGGAAATTGGGATGGTCTCATATATTCACTTTGGCATTCGCCTGCTTGCCCACCGAATCAACCATGCAACTAACGCAGGCTTTCAAGTTGTTTGAATTTACTTGAATAGTGTTTTAACGTTTCAATATATTCAAATCTTTTCTTGGGTGCGGACTTATCCACACGAGCGTAAACTAATTTTGATTCGAGATCCCACTTCAACTCATAGTTCGTCAAATTCTTGTTAAGCATCTTTTTTTGATCCTTTACCGATAGTATTTTCTCTCGTTTGAACAGTCCGCGTGTCAGGGTATCGTATCCTTTAATAGTGAATGTGCCGTAACTATGAATCAGGTCGTCGGAAATATCTTCGTCGAGTTCATACTTCGTTTTTGCGAGCGCCCCATCTAGAAAATAAAGTGTTATCGATTTGACAGGTTTGTTGTAAAGCGTTTTATTAGGATTTTCAATTATGTAGAACTCTGCCCGCTGTTTAAAAAATTTTCCAAAAAGATTTTTGCCTAGCTCATAATTTCGAAGGGTGTCCGTGCGGCCATCAATGCGCAGAAATCGTTCGGAGATATTCTTTTCGCTCTTTTCAACTGGCTTTCGTTCCTCTTCGATATCATCTTCTTTTAACAAAACTTTTTGTTCACACGACATGCACATGGCTGTGCAAATAGCAACTATACCGACATGGAAAACGCTGCGTATGTTGAGTGAACTTGTCATCCGTAGATCTTTCTTATAGCTGCATAGGCGATGCGCTCATCCTCTTTCAGTTATTCCAAGGTAGCCGCTCTTATCAAATAAAACAAAGAGCTTAAAAAAATACAAACCATAAGAAAGACTTACGTCTCCAATCATTAGAAACTGCCTGTAAGGATTAACCGAGAGTGTTTCCTATTTTGCAGGTTAATGCTAAGCATGATTACAGTTTCCGATCTAACTTTCAGATACACGACAGGCGCGGAAATTTCCTTTCCTGATTTTTTTGTAGGAAAGGGCGAGCACTTTTTACTACTAGGTGATTCGGGAAGCGGTAAAACTACATTGCTGTATTTGCTGGCTGGCCTGCTGCGAAATTACTCTGGCAAGATAATAATAAACGATACGTCTATCGATGGGTTGGGTGAACGCGAAATGGATAGGTTCAGGGGACAAAATATGGGCTTTGTTTTTCAACGCAATCATTTGATCACCGCTCTGACGGTAGAGCAGAACCTGATGATGCCAGCTTATCTTTCCAAATCAGAAGTTGATCACAACAGAATTGAACAACTTTTGAAAAGTCTCGGCATTGGAGCTGTTAGAAAACGCAAGGTGAATGAACTTAGTCAGGGTCAGGCGCAACGTGTAGCCATAGCGCGGGCAGTTATGATCAAGCCCAGAATTATTTTTGCCGACGAGCCAACCTCGTCGCTTGATGACAAGCACTGCGAAAGCGTACTATCATTGTTAATGGAAGTCGCCGCGCAAAGCGATGCCACATTACTTATTGCCACACACGATCAAAGACTGAAAAGTCGGGTGGAAAATAAAATAATATTGAAATGACCATATTTTTCATATCGATGATTGCGTAAAACGATGAATCTGTTAGTGTTGGTATGGAGTTATATCAAATCCCGGCCGCTGAATACAGCGATCAGCATTACCTTATTGGCCCTGGGGATTTCGGTGATAACGATCATGATATTGTTCAACAACCAGCTACAGCAAAAGATGAATGATAACACCAGAGGCATCGATCTGGTGATCGGAGCGAAGGGAAGCCCGATGCAACTTATTCTCTGCAACATTTTTCATATCGATTTTCCAACAGGCAACATACCGCTCCACGAGGCTGATGAAATCTCCAGGACCGCACTCATACGAACAGCCATACCGTTAGCCTTGGGTGATAGCTATCAGTCGTTCAGGATTGTGGGTACCTCCCGATCGTACGCTGAACTCTATGGTGCCCAATTATCAAATGGAAATTGGTGGGACGCGAATTTGGAAGTAACAATCGGATCAAATGTAGCTGACCGGACAAAATTGAAGTTAAAGGATAAGTTTGCCAGCTCGCATGGATTGTCGGAAGCCGGCCACGCGCACGAGGACCACCAATACCTTGTTTCAGGAATCATGCTTCCAACGGGAACAATACTGGACGACCTTATTTTAACCAGTGTTGAAAGCATTTGGAAAGTACATGATCTTCCAGAAGAAACAGCGGGTGATGATACCGCAAAGATACGGTCGCGTCTCGTACCCTCGGCTGCCGCAACCGACACTACAAAAGAAATTACTTCTGTGTTGGTAAGATATCGATCTCCTTTGGCCGCTGTTCAACTACCTCGTCTCATTAACTCACAAACAAAATTTCAGGCTGCCTCTCCCGCCTTCGAGATAGCGAGGATATTTTCAATATTAGGTGTTGGCGTTGAAATCGTCAGAGTATTCGCCTACGTTCTGATAGCCATCTCCGGTCTCAGCATTTTTATAGCCTTGTACAATTCTCTTAAAGAGCGAGCGTATGATATGGCAGTTATGAGGTCGATGGGCGCATCGAGGTCCAAACTTTTGATTTCTATCCTGATGGAAGGAGGGCTTTTAACCTTTCTGGGCTGTGCTATCGGTATGGGTATTGGCCACGTTGTGTTGAGCCTCTTGCCGACATTCCTTAAACAAACCGCTAGCACAGGGATCAACGGTTTGATTTTTTATCCCGAGGAATGGATACTTTTGGTTGCAAGTTTGTTACTGGGATTAATTTGCGCAGCAATTCCGGCTATGCAGGTTTATCGTTCGGATGTTTCGAAGATATTGACGGGAAATTGATCGTCCGATGACAAAAAATAAAAATGATATGAAGAAATGGTGTATTGGGTTCCTCTTGTTGATCGTGGCAGCGAACGTTTTTAGCCAGGGCAAAACCAACTTATGGGACTTGTTCGCTAAGACAAAGTTCGAATCCAAATTCAATGAAAAGATTGGCGAGTATCTGTTTTATCCTAGTTTTTCTGGCGACCTGAGTGCTCTGGCAGGAAAGGAAGTGACGTTGCAGGGGTACTACGTTCCATTTACACCCGAGGGAGAGAAGTATGTAATCCTTTCGAAGTATCCGATGAGCCAATGTTTCTTTTGTGGCGGTGGTGGACCAGAATCTGTTGCAGAAGTCAATTTTGGCAAGAATTCACCGGACTTTAACATCGATGACCTTGTCACTGTCAAAGGAAAGCTGCGCCTGAATACCGAAAGTTTGGATCACCTCAATTTTATACTCGATCAGGCGGTTTTTGTGAGCAAGGAATAGCGATCCCTGGGGTCATAGTCATCCTATAATGTGATTATTAGTCGCGCTTTGCTATTTTTGCGATCAATTTTTGATTCAGCCTCCATAAAACAAAACCTATGGTTATAGTCGGACAGCGAAAACTGTCAGCAAGTGATTTTGAAAAAGTACTCTACTCCGGAGAAAATATCGACCTGGATGCTAGTGCACTCGAACGAGTGGAAAAGAATTTCACCTTTCTGAAAACGTACTCGCAGAATAAGATAATATACGGGATCAATACTGGCCTTGGGCCCATGGCGCAGTATAAGGTCAGTGATCATGAGCAACGCGAGTTACAATACAATCTGATAAGGAGTCATAGCTCGGGTGCAGGTCAGCCAATTAGTGAGGATCTGTCACGAGCAACGATGCTGGCACGACTAAACAGTTTGATGCAAGGATTTTCTGGGGTTCATCCCACGACAGTGACACTGCTTCGCGATCTGCTGAATGCGAAAATTTCCGCTTGCATTTTTGAACGCGGCGGAGTTGGGGCCAGCGGCGACTTAGTACAACTGGCACATTTGGCGCTAAATCTGATTGGTGAGGGAGAAGTTTTTTCTGATGGATCTTTTCAGTCTACCAGGGATGTCTATCAATCAAAAAAAATAACCGCTCTACAGGTACATCTCCGCGAGGGCCTGGCATTGATGAACGGAACCTCTGCGATGACGGGTATTGGAATGTCTAACATCATTCATGCTCGCTATCTGCTCGTCTGCTCAATCATGATGTCTGCCATCACTAATGAGCTCATGAAATCATTTGATGATCATTTCTCATTTGAGCTCAACCATGTAAAACTGCACAAAGGTCAGTCGAAAGTTGCCGAAGTAATTCGCACGCTGTTGGGTGATAGCAAACTCATCCGCAAGAGACCCGAGCACCTGTATCACCGGAAAATTGAGGAAGCTGTTTTCACCGACAAGGTTCAGGAATATTATTCTCTGCGGTGTGTACCGCAGATCCTTGGACCAGTATACGACACGTTATTTGAAGTTCAACATGTGCTCGAGGATGAAGTCAATTCTGCCAACGATAACCCTGTGATCGACCACGAGAAGGAAATGGTTTATCATGGTGGAAATTTTCATGGCGATTATGTTTCACTCGCCATGGACAAACTAAAGATCGTGGTGACAAAATTGTCAATGCTTTCGGAACGACAGCTCAATTATCTGTTGAATGACAAGCTAAATCAAAAGCTACCGCCATTTATAAACCTTGGCAAGCTGGGATTGAATTTGGGATTGCAGGGAATGCAGTTTACAGCTACCTCTACCGTGGCGGAAAATCAAACGGTGTCTTACCCAATGTATTTGCATAGCATATCTAACAATAATGACAACCAGGATATCGTGAGCATGGGCTGCAACGCTGCTTTATTAACCAGGCGCGTAATCGATAACACTTTCGATGTGCTGGCAGTGCAGGCTTTAGCATTAGCCCAGGCGATTGATTATCTGAATTGTCAACCAAGGATGTCTTCGTTTACTCATAAATTTTTTGATGACATGCGTGCATTGGTACCGCCAATCGTCGAAGACAAATCGAGATACAACGACATTCGGAAAGTCCGCAAGTACCTTATCCGACTCGGATCATCTACTCCATTGTAATCTTTGCGCAACTTTAACACTTCGAACTCCAACACATCAACACTCCCCAAATGAAATTTGCATTAATCACCGGTGGTTCTCGTGGAATTGGCAGAGCGATAGCTGTAAAACTTGCTGAAGAGGGCTATAATATTTTGGTGAACTACAAGAGTAATGACGAAGAAGCAAAAAAGACGGCCGGGATGATTCAGTCCAGGAATGTGAAAGCTGAATTATTGAAGTTTGATGTGTCAAAAAAGGAAGAAGTCGATAATATTCTAGGTAGCTGGCTAGAGAACAACAAGGAAAATATCATAGAGATTTTGATCAACAATGCTGGAATCAGGGAGGATGCTCTCATGATTTGGATGACCGAAGACCAGTGGAGAAATGTTTTGGGATCGAGTCTTGATGCTTTCTACTACGTATCGCGACATGTACTAAACGGTATGCTTGCGAACAAATTTGGCAGAATTGTCAACATTGTATCACTCTCCGGATTGAAAGGTATGCCCGGTCAGACGAATTATTCGGCGGCCAAGGCCGGTGTAATAGGCGCGACCAAAGCGTTGGCCCAGGAAGTGGCAAGACGCGGTGTAACGGTAAATGCAGTGGCACCGGGATTTATTCGTACCGACATGACTCAGGATCTCAACGAACAAGAGTTGAAGAACCTGATCCCGATGAAAAGATTTGGTGAGCCAGACGAGGTTGCCGATGCTGTGGTATTCCTGGCTTCCCGCAAAGCATCATATATTACCGGAGAAGTAATGTCGATCAATGGCGGACTGTACTCTTAACGTTCTGCCGATAGGAAAGGAACGTTCTTCAAATTGTTCACGTTTCTTCCAATTCTTACGAGAGTGCTAATAGCAAGGCACTTTGGCAGGGTGTTTTATGCGAATCACGATTTTAAATATATTTTTGCACCTATGTCAGTGTGCGAAGTGTGCCTGACATGATTTTTTAAGCATTGATGAACAGAGTCGTTATCTCAGGTATTGGTATTTATTCTTGCATCGGCAAAAATCTGGCTGAGGTCCGCACATCCTTGTATGAAGGAAAATCGGGAATCGTTTTGGATCCCGCGCGCAAAGAAATGGGCTATCGTTCAGCTTTGACTGGATTTGTAGAAAAACCCCAACTCAAAGGAGTGTTAGACCGCCGTGCCAGGGTGATGTTGCCTGAGCAGGGTGAATACGCCTATCTCGCGACAGCGGAGGCATTGAAACAGGCTGGGATCGACCAGGAATATATCGATAAGCACGAACTCGGCATTATTTACGGGAACGACAGTTCGGCTCAACCTGTCATCGAAGCAATCGACATTATTCGTGAGAAAAAGGATACCATGCTCGTCGGTTCGGGTAACGTATTCCGGGTATTGAACTCTACGGTGAACATGAACCTCGCGACTATATTCAGGCTCAAGGGTGTGAATTTTACGGTAAGCGCTGCCTGTGCAAGTGGTTCTCATGCGATCGGACTGGCTGCGATGTTTATTCGCGATGGTATGCAGGATTGCATCATTTGCGGAGGAGCACAGGAAACAAATATTTATTCGATGGGAAATTTTGACGCGCTTGGAGCTTTTTCAATCCGTGAAAATAGTCCTACGACGGCTTCTCGTCCTTTTGATAAGAATCGCGATGGCTTGGTTCCCAGCGGAGGAGCAGCTACAGTGATTTTGGAAAGTCTTGAGTCAGCAAAAAAACGCGGCGCAAATATTCTTGGTGAAGTGATTGGCTATGGATTCTCATCTAACGGGGAACATATATCAAACCCAAGTGTGCAGGGGCCGGCGCGATCACTGAGAATGGCGATGAAGTCATCAGGTCTGCGCGCTGAAGACATTGACTACATCAATGCGCACGCTACCTCAACACCAGCAGGGGATGCAAGCGAAGCAAAGGCAATTTATGAAGTGTTTGGAAGTCAGAACACACCTGTTAGTTCAACAAAATCAATGACCGGTCATGAGTGCTGGATGGCTGGCGCCAGCGAGATTGTCTATTCGCTCCTGATGATGCGCGATTCATTTATCGCGCCCAATATTAATTTTGAAACTCCGGATGAAGATTCAGAAAAGCTAAACATCGTTACGAAAGCAACGAATAAAAATATTGATGTATTTTTGTCAAACTCTTTTGGTTTTGGCGGCACAAACTCTACGTTGATTATAAAAAAGTGGGAAAATTCTTAAATGGAAGCAGCAACTATCATAGAAAAAATCAATGGTTTTTTAATTGATGAATTTGAGGTAGAGCCAGGAAAGATCTCGTCTGAAGCAAATCTTCGCGAAACGTTGCAACTGGACAGTCTGGATTACATTGATCTGGTTGTGGTAATTGAGAGCCACTTTGGTTTTAAAGTGAAGCCCGAAGATTTCGCCGACATCAGCACTTTTCAGTCCTTCTACGACTACGTTATCAATCGCGTAGGAACGAAAGTTCACTCTTAAATGCCACGGTGGCAGGGTAAATCCAAAGGTACTCCACTGGGCTACCGAATTTTTGTTCTAATCATCAGAACGTTCGGAATGGATATTGCCTACATCGTGCTGCGATTTGTCTCCTTCTACTATTTTTTATTTTCCTGGAATTCCACTCCACATATCTACCAATACTTTCGCCGACGTCACAATTTCAGTGTTTTGAAATCTGTCGCCAACGTCTACAAAAACTATTATGTTTTTGGCCAAACGTTGTTGGATAAGGTGGCGGTAATGGCAGGCATCGATAATAAATTCACCTACGATTTTGATGGTGAGGAGAATCTTCGTGAGATTGTCAGAGGTGGCAAAGGAGGTATCTTGTTAAGCGCGCACGTAGGCAACTGGGAAGCTGCCGGACATTTGCTTAAGCGGCTTGACACTAAGATCAATGTTGTCATGTTCGATGGGGAGCACCAGCAGATCAAGCAATATCTGGAGGAAGTAACGGGCGGTCACAAGCTGAACATCATTTTGATCAAGCAAGATATTTCGCATGTCTACGCGATGGGAGAAGCATTGCAAAAGAATGAATTGATTTGTCTTCATGCCGATCGGTTTCTGGAAGGCAATAAGACGAGGGAAATATCCTTCCTGGGTGAAGATGCCTCATTTCCATTGGGACCGTTTCTTCTTGCGGCGAGCTTCCGGGTGCCGGTGTCGATTGTGTTCGCATTTAAGGAAACTAAAAGTCATTACCACTTTTTTGGGAGCGAACTCTTGTCTCGTCAGGATGGCGAGATGAAAGATGATTTCATCACACGGCTTGTTGCTGCCTTTGTTGCCGAGTTGGAACAAAAAGTTAAAATGTACCCCCAACAGTGGTTTAATTATTATAACTTTTGGCAAAAATCATGTTAGCAAACCGCGCCGATATTACTAAGTATATTCCCCAAAGAGAGCCCATCATTATGGTGCACGAATTAGTCGAGGCTGACGACGATCATGCTGTCACCAACCTCACGATCGAGCCCGACAACGTGTTCGTCTCGAATGAATATTTTAAAGAGCCGGGGCTGGTGGAAAACATTGCGCAAACCGCTGCGATGCATGTCGGCTATCAATGCGCGTTGAAAAATATTCCGATACCTATCGGATATATCGCTGCAGTTAAAGATCTGAAAATATTCTCGCTCCCACGTCAAAATACGCGTATCGCTACATCAGTCACAGTAACGAACAAAGTGTTGGATGTAACCGTAGTGGAAGGAAAAGTTGAGCAGGAAGGAAATTTGTTATGTTCGTGCGAGATGAGAATCTTTGCGAAGATTAATTCTAAAGCATAGCATATATGAACCTCAAGACAATTGTATTTGTAGTTTCGATCCTGCTGGCATTGCCATCGGTCGCCCAAAACAAGAGCGATATTTTTGATCCGAACACAGAAATCACCTGGTTGGGATTGGACTTCACAGGCGCCAAGTTTATTGGAGACCGCGAGCGATTAGGTTCCGAATCGGATGTTCATCACTTGCTGGATGCCCTTAACGAGTTGATGGTAAAGGAAGCAGACAAGTATAATGTTGCTGCTGCCCTCAAACGAAAGTCAGTTGAAAATGCAATAGATGTAACTATTGAACAGAATGCGGGCCTCGATGTGCTTTCGATGATCTCTTCGGAAGGTAAGGACCATGTTCACCTTAATCCCGGGGGTGTAGAGGAGATCATTAGCGGATATGATTTCAAAGGCAAGTCTGGAATTGGAATGATGCTGAACGTTGAAAGTTTTAATAAACTAATTGAAGAAGGATCATTTTGGGTCACGTTTGTAAATATGGCAACCAAAGAAGTTCTGTTAACTGAGCGGCTCACCGCTCCACCCAGCGGATTCGGGATGCGCAACTTTTGGGCGGGTTCTGTAAATGGTGTTTTGACTAAAATTAAGAAGAAGGAATTTGAGAACTGGAAAAAGAAACATGTCTAAAGCTATCAGCATACAGTCAACAGCGTACAGCTGGTACACCGCTGTGAGCTGTGAGTTGTCAGCTGAAAGCTTATAATGAAACACATTACGGAAATAACTGTACGATTTAACGAAGCAGATCCCCTGGGCATTGTTTGGCATGGGCACTATGTGCGCTACTTTGAGGACGCCCGGGAGGACTTTGGCAAGCATCACGGAATTTCATACCTGGATTTTTATCGAAATAGCCTAGCCGTACCGGTAGTTGCTTTGCAGTGTGATTTCAAGAAGCCACTGCGCTATGGCGACTCGATTGTTGTCGAGACCCGATATGTCAACACCCCTGCTGCCAAACTGAATTTCACCTACAAGATCTTTGACTCTACAAATGGAACGCAAATCGCCACAGGTTCCACAAGCCAGGTCTTTGTAGATGCAAAAACTTTCGAGCTCCAACTTACCATGCCACCATTTTTTGAGGCCTGGAGAAGAAAACAGAAACTGGTTTGATGCATGAAAAGGATTTGGATGCTCGCAGATAGTATAGTGTCCCCTTTGGGATTAACAACAACGGAGAATTTTTCCAAGATCCGTCAGGGTGTTTCGGGTCTTAAGTTGATTGACACTAATGAATTGGGGACTCATCCTTTCTATGGTGGACTGATAAGCGATGTGAATCGCGATTCATCATCAAAGTTTGAGTCGATGTGCCAGCATGTTATTGAAGAATTGCTGGCAAAGACTTCAATCAATAAAGATCGCACACTTTTTATCCTTTCCACGACAAAAGGGAATGTATCTTTTTTGGACGAGGGAATTCCAGATCACCCAAGAATACATTTGCATGAAACGGCAGCTTACCTTGCTGGCATGTATGGCCTTAAGAGTCACCTGGTGGTTTCGAATGCGTGTATTTCAGGCGTTATGGCGTTGATGGTCGCCGGGCGATTACTTTCGGGTGGTCGGTTTGATCACGCAATAGTTGTTGGCGCTGATGTGCTTAGCCGTTTCGTTGTCTCTGGTTTCGAAAGTTTGCATGCGCTAAGTAACGATCGTTGCCGGCCTTTCGATGTTCAACGAAAGGGAATAAACCTGGGAGAGTGCGCGGCAGGCGTCATGTTGGGGCTGAGTGATGATGTTAACGACAGACCCGGCGTGTATATCGCAGGTGGCGGACTCAGCAATGATGCAAACCACATTTCGGGTCCATCCAGAACGGGAGAGGAGCTGGCAATGGCCATGACTCAGGCGCTGCGAGAAGCCGGAACGGGTCCATCAGAGATCGATTTCATATCGGCTCACGGTACGGCTACACTTTACAACGATGAGATGGAAGCAAAGGCTATTGACATCATGAAGATGAATGAAATTCCGCTCAATAGCCTCAAAGGATATTTCGGCCATACACTGGGCGGGGCAGGGGTGCTGGAAACGATCTTGAGTGCGGAGAGCCTCAGATCAAACCAACTGGTGGCTAGCGCAGGATTTGATCAGTTGGGTGTTAGCAAGCCAGTAAACGTTATCAGGGAGCCTGCTAACCTTGAAATGCAAACCTGTATCAAGACGGCATCCGGTTTTGGCGGGTGCAATGCGGCGATAGTTTTACAAAAAGAGAATTAAATATAGATCATGGATTTTTTTGAAAAAGAAAAGCTCTCAGCGTTACAAGCAAAGGAAGAAGCACAATGGATTACCTTCGCGCCATTTGTATTTCAGGCAACCAGGGTGCTTCGCGATAGCGGTATTTTG
This sequence comes from Bacteroidota bacterium, assembly GCA_023412765.1. Lineage (GTDB taxonomy): Bacteria > Bacteroidota > Bacteroidia > Cytophagales > Cyclobacteriaceae > Chryseolinea. Next base: position 21,245 of record JAEZBX010000099.1, on the reverse strand, counting down.
TCGTTGGTAGAGTCACATCGCCAGGGTATCACGTTGGACGAAGTAACAGAGAAAATAGATCTTCCCCCATATGGCATCCGGGTATTAATGGAGGCAGCATTGGGCATAGGGCTTCTCGTTCTGAAAGATGGTAAATACAAGATTACAAAAACCACTTACTTCATTCTTCACGACGAATTGACGAAGGTGAATATGGACTTTACACACGACGTGTGCTACAATGGAATGTATTTTCTCGAAGAAAGCATAAGGAATCAAAAACCGGAAGGGCTAAAGGTTTTCGGAAATTGGAACACGATCTATGAAGCGTTGTCGACAAACCTTCCTGAGAAAGCAAAGAAGAGTTGGTTTTCCTTCGACCACTTTTATTCTGACTACGCTTTTCCGGAAGTATTGCCGCATGTGTATCAGTTCAAGCCTAAAACACTTCTCGACATAGGAGGAAATACAGGCAAGTGGTCAATGCAAAGTTTTGAACACGATCCTGATGTAAAGATCACAATAATGGATCTGCCAGGATACGTTGAGAAAGCCAAGGAAGATTTTGAGAAGAGAGGCTTTGGCGATCGTATCAAGTTTTTTCCGGCAAATGTTCTTGATGAGTCCGGACCTTTTCCGAAAGGTTTCGACGCGATCTGGATGAGTCAATTCCTTGATTGCTTTTCCGATGAGGAAATCGTATCCATCTTGAAACGTTGCAAGGCTGCGATCAATCCAGGTGGACATATATTCATACTGGAAACCTTTTGGGATCGTCAAAGATTCGAAGCATCTGCTTTTTCACTCCAACAAACATCGCTATACTTCACTGTGATGGCCAATGGTAACAGCCAGATGTACGATTCGAAAGTGTTTATCCGACTCGTAGAAAGAGCGGGACTACACGTGGTTGACCAAAAAGATTATATCGGCGTTTCGCACACCTTGCTGGTGTGTACAGCTTAAAATTTAAAAAAGTAAATTTAGAAATAATGGGAGAGATGATTGACGTATTAGTTATAGGTGCCGGTCCAGCAGGTTCCGTATCAGCTTCAATGCTTCATCAAGCGGGGTTGTCAGTGCGTGTTGTAGAGAGGGAAAAGTTCCCACGGTTCGTGATAGGCGAAAGTTTGTTGCCTCGTTGTATGGAAGTGTTGCAGGATGCAAAATTCCTGGATGCCATTAAGAGCAGAAATTTCCAGGAGAAGTCAGGGGCGAAATTTATGAAGGGAGATAAAATTTCTGACTTCAATTTTTCGGACCAATACTCTGATGGTTGGAAATGGACTTGGCAGGTGCAACGAGCGGATTTCGATTTGACGCTCATCACGGAAGTTGAAAAAATGGGAGTGCCCGTAAATTTTGAAACCACAGTAACAGCGATCGAATTTAAGGAGGAAGAAAGTTCCGAGACAACAGTTCAACGCAAGGACGGAACCGAGGAAAAAATATCAGCCCGTTTCATCGTGGATGCGAGCGGTTATGGAAGAGTAATACCCAGGTTGTTTAAGCTGGACAAACCCTCAAGCCTCGACCCTCGAAAAGCTGTGTTTGCCCACGTAAAAGATCCTAACAGAAATGAATATGATGAGCCTAACCGCATCATCGCTGTTATGTATGCGCCTGGTGTCTGGACGTGGATCATTCCGTTCTCGACTGGAATAACTTCTTTAGGATTTGTTGGAGGTTACGATTTTTTCAAAACTTTGCCCGAGAGCCAGGCCGATCAATTCAGGACTTGCATCAACGGAAACGCTTATCTCAAGAAACGGTTCGGTGACGTCGAATGGGTTTTCGAACCAAGAAAATTGGAGGCATGGTCTGCAACAACGGACAAATTCTACGGGAAAGGATTTGTACTTACAGGTAATGTAACTGAGTTCCTTGACCCAATTTTTTCTTCGGGAGTTATGTTTGCAACGGTTTCGAGCCATCGGGCTGCAAACCTCGTTATCAAGAAACTCAAGGGCGAAAGTATAGACTGGGATCAAGACTACACCAACTTTATCAGGCAAGGGGTTGACACATTCCGAACTTTTGTAATGGCCTGGTACGACGGAACACTTGAAAAGATTTTCTTTTCCAAGAACCCCGATCCGGACATTAAGAGACAAATATGCTCTGTTCTGGCCGGCTATGTTTGGGATCAAACCAATCCATACGTTCGCGATCACGGGACAGCAATTAAGAGGCTTGCCAAGCTTATCGATGTTCAGGAAAAGCTTTCGAGCTTATAGCCCACCGATATTTACCGGCGATGACATTCATCACAAGTTTTGCGCATATACGAAACCGAGCCTTGTTCCGACAAGGTGAGATGATTTGTCGCGACATACGGGGAACACTGGATGATTTTCTTGACACAGCTTTCGAAGTGATAGCAGTCAATTATCCTAAGTTTCATAAGATGGACGCGTTATCGAAACTGGGATTTTTGGGCACCGAAATTTTACTTAAGGAAATTAACTTGAAGAAGGAGTATGAACCCTCGCAGGTTGCTTTGGTTTTGTCTAACGCGCACGGGAGCCTGGATACGGATATGCGATATAATCAGTCGACAAAGAATATCCCAAGTCCAGGTCTGTTTGTTTATACGTTACCGAACATTGTGGCCGGAGAAATATGCATTAGGAATGGTCTAAAGGGTGAAAATGCATTTTTCGTTACTCCAACCTTCGATTTCCACCAAATTGCCGAATATGTAGAGGCTGTCTTAGGAACAGGCGCGACGGAGGCATGTATCGCGGGATGGGTCGACGTAATGGGGAGTCACCATGATGTTTTCTTATATTTGGCGGAAAAAAAACAAAGGGGGAACGCATCGGAACATTCTGCGGTTCAACTACAAAAACTTTATCAGTTGAAATATGGAACAGTTAATGACTGATCTGAAAAGGCAAATTATTGAGGCACTAAATTTAAAACATCTCAAACCCGAAGATATTGGCGATGATCAGCCCCTATTTGTGGACGGGCTGGGATTGGATTCCATCGATGCACTTGAGCTGATAGTTCTTCTCCAACAACACTACAACATTAAGCTTGCGAATCCGCAAGATGGGCCACAGATTTTCAAATCTGTAAAAACAATTGCAGAATACATCAAGGCTAATCAACCTGCATAGTTTGGAAGACCGTGTTTACGTCGCCGGAATTGGATTGATTTCTTCAATCGGACCTTCTGTAGAAGAAGGACTTCAATCCCTGAGATCGGCGTCTTCCGGTATCGGCGACATCACGCTGTTTGATACATCCTACGCTGGGAAGCTACCGGTCGGAGAAGTAAAAATTTCAAACAAAGACCTCGCTGAAAAGCTTTCGCTTAGACCCCACGTTACACGAACTGCCTTGCTGGGTATTCATGCTGCCCGCGAAGCAGTTTTGAATTCCGGCATCGATCTGACAAAGTGGAGAACGGGATTGATCTCAGCTACGACAGTTGGAGGAATGGACAAAACGGAAGACTTCTTTCGCGAATTTTTGCAAGATCAAAAGAAAGGAAAGCTCCGGGGAGTTGTTAACCATGAATGTGGTCGCTCCACAGAGCTAATCGCGGATGATTTAGGAATCAACCATTTTATATCGACCATCAACACAGCTTGTTCTTCCTCGGTAAACTCCATTGCGTTGGGTGCAAGGCTGATAAAGCACTATCAACTTGATGTCGTTATAGCTGGTGGAACTGACGCACTTTCAAGGTTTACACTCAATGGTTTCAATAGCCTGATGATTCTCGATTCACAGCCGTGCCGACCATTTGACGCTGGACGCAATGGTCTGAACCTTGGTGAGGGAGCGGGGTTTGTTGTGCTTATTTCTGATCGCGTTCGAAAGGCCGAACGAGCTCGGCCAGTTGCATTCGTGAATGGATATGGCAATACAAATGATGCATATCATCAGACTGCATCATCGCCGGAAGGAAGAGGCTCTTATAGCGCAATTCAAAACGCGTTGAAGATGAGTAATCTTCAACCAGATCAAATTGACTATATCAATCTGCATGGCACAGGTACGCTCAATAATGATCTTTCCGAAGGAACAGCGATTTCGCGGATATATGGAGAAAAGTATCCGAGATTGAGTTCTACCAAGGCTTATACTGGCCACACGCTGGGTGCAAGCGGAGGAATTGAAGCGGTATTCTCCATTATGGCAATAAAGCATCAATGTGTATTTCCTAACCTGCGTTTCGAGAATGCTATTCCCGAAATAAACATTGTACCACAAACTAAATTTGAAGAAAACGTCGCGGTGAAAAATGTAATGAGCAATTCTTTTGGGTTTGGAGGGAATTGCTCTTCCATGATTTTTTCTGCAGTCGATGACTAATAGTTTAAAGTTTAAGGTTTAAGGTTTAAGGTTTAAGGTTTAAGGTTTGAGGTTTGAGGTTTGAGGTTTGAGGTTGTGCAATGCTGCTATAGAGTACGCACGTCATATTGGCACAATCTACGATTAACTAATAACGGATAACTAATAACGAAAACTGAATAGAGAACACTGAATAACGAATAACGAATGGTCTATTTAAAGGGTACCGGTAACATCTCGCCTCAGAAAACGTGGGAAGATATTCCTTTGCTTAGCCAGCCGTTAACCTATCAAGGTGATAAGCTCACTTGCTATGAACCCGATTATTCAAAGTTCATAGATTTGAAACAGCTGCGGCGAATGAGTCGCATCATAAAGATGGGCGTTGCAGCCGGGTCTATGGCGTTGCAGGAAGCAGGTGTCAAAATTCCCAACGGTATCATTACTGGCACAGGGTACGGCTGTTTGTCGGATACCGGTATATTCTTAGGTAAGATGATTGAAAATCAGGAACAGGCACTAAATCCCACTCCTTTCATCCAGTCGACTCACAACACCATCGGTTCACAAATTGCGCTACTCATCCATTGCCTCGGATATAACCAGACTTATACTCAACGAGCATTTTCCTTTGAGAACGCGCTGTTGGATGCCATGCTTGAATTAGCGGATTCGCCATCGCAATCAATTCTTGTAGGTGGTGTCGACGAGATTACGCCAGTAAGTCATGCGATTCAGAAGAGATTCGGAATATATAAGAATGAAGTATCAAGTCTCGATCTGTTTAGACTCCCTACCAAAGGCACACTGAATGGCGAGGGGGCAGCATTTTTTGTGCTGTCCGGAGAAAGCACTGGTAGCAGTGGTGTTTGTATTGAAGGAGTAAAAACAATGTACAAGCCAGGGAATGACCTTCGGGAAGAGATCTTTTCATTTTTAAAAAGTTTTTCCCTGACTCCAGAGGATATTGATCTTGTGTTGCTAGGTAAAAATGGAGACAAAAAGTCAGACGGGGCTATAGAATTTACGTCATCTTCGTATTTTGCCGCAAGTTCTGTAGGTGTATTCAAACATTTGTGCGGTGAATATCCGACAGCTTCCGCCTTTGCGCTCTGGCTTTCAGCAAAAATTGTTGCGGAGAACTTCATTCCTGAGCCCGTTGTTCTCAGGGATGCAAACCGACCATTGAAACGGTTGTTGATCTATAACTCTTATTTTGGAAAGCAGCACTCAATGATTCTTTTACGGGCATGTTAAAAGCAAAAACCGTCAATATCATATTTCTTGTCGCGCTCGCCGTAATGATTGCTGTTAATTTTGCAGTCAGTTTTTCGGGATGGTGGTATGCAGTCTTGGGAATAATTTATCTTAACATTCAGGTATATGGTGCTTCGGTATTATCAGCCGAATTCTTTTTGCCTGTGAAGTACATGGGCGATCGTAACTCGAATAAAATTGCAATTACATTTGATGATGGTCCCATCCCGGTCATGACCGAGAGGATACTGGATGTTCTCAACGCGCACAAGGTGCCAGCTGCATTTTTTTGTATCGGGAATCGCGTACATGATTACCCTTCATTAATCAAGAGAATGCATGAGGCAGGACATCTGGTAGGCAACCATAGCTACTGGCACGGCGCTATGTTCGATTTGCAATCACCCGATAAGATTGCTAAAGAACTGGCAGATACAGACGTGGCTATACTAAAAGCAATTAATAAAAAACCAAATTTTTTCAGACCACCCTTTGGTGTTACAAATCCGATGGTAGCAAGCGCGGTAAAGCGCCGTGGATATAAGACCATTGGTTGGACAGTGCGATCATTTGATAGTGTGACAAAGAGTGGAAATGCTCTTCTGGATCGAGTGACGAAATCCCTTAAGGGTGGCGATGTCATTTTGTTTCATGACTACAGTACTGCTACCCTGGAAATGTTGCCTGCATTCCTCGAACAAGTTGCTATTCTTGGATTAAAAATTGTTAGAGTAGACGAACTATTGAAGGAGAAAGCATATGCGTAGGCGATTGAGAATTCCTGTCTTCTTAACAATTGCATTTTTCTTTTCTGCAGCTGAAAGGTCTGCAGCCCAGTACCCGGGATTTAAGCCGGTCGGAGATCTGGCAGAATTTAAAAAAACGTTTTCTTCCGAATCAGCCAGGGTGATGACTATTACCAGCGATTTTACTCAGGAGAAAAATCTTTCTGCACTCACTGAAAAGATTACATCAACGGGGAAATTCTGGTTTAAGAGAAACAACCGCGTACGGATTGAGTACCTCAAACCTTTTTCATATTTGATGATCATGAACGCCGACAAAATCCATGTTCGGGACAATCAAAAAGAGAATACTATTAACGTGAAGTCGAACAAGGTGTTTCAGCAGGTGAACCGTATAATGATTGATTGCGTCCAGGGAACAATTTTGGAGAGTAAGGATTTTTCGACGAAAGTTTTTGAAGATGAAAAAATATATTTGCTCGAGATGACACCAATTGCTAAAAATCTTCGGGATTTTTTTCAAACCATAGTGTTGAGAGTTGATAAGCGTGATTACTCTGTGAATGCCATCGAGATGAACGAACCGGGGGGCGATCAAACCATTATTTCTTTTCAAAACAAGAAATTAAATGAACAGGTCGCTGATGCGGTTTTTGCTCTTTAGCCTTTCATTACTCTTGATGTGCTGCGCTTCGGATTACAAGTATATGCAGACCGTTGACAGCGATCCCTTATGTGTTTCGAAAATTGCCCCTGATCAGTTCAACACGTCCTGGTATCAGGCAAGTGTGGAAGTCATCGGCAGAAGTATAAGCGGTCTTCTGCTAATTAAGAATATGCCCGACAGCTCAAAAAGAGTTGTGTTCACCAATGAAGCTGGAGTCACGTTTTTTGATTTTGGATTTTCTGCCGACGGAAAATTCAAAGTATTCAACATCATAAAGCAAATGGATCGAACACCAATCATTGAAACGCTTCAGAAGGATTTTCGATTGGTGCTGGGTTTGCCTTTTAACAAAGCATCCTACGAGGTTTTCTCAAGAGATGAAGAGGTTTTTTATGGCGTGCGCCAAAAAAATGAAACCTTCTATTTTATAACCACCAAAGATTGTGCTTCTTTGCGCCGGCTGGAACTTGGGTCTGCCCGTAAGCGTAAGGTTACAGTTGTTGTTAAAGGGAAGGGCTATCCACAGCCAGACTACATTGAATTATTGCATAACACATTTGATATGCAGATTAAACTTACCCGTCTCGAAAAGGAATGATTCTGCTAGGCGACTTTTTTACGTTGACTCAAAGGGACTCTTCCCCCGGCGTCATTAAAGCTAAACTATCTATTAACAAGGCCCACCGCATCTTTGACGGCCATTTTCCGGGACTGCCAGTTGTGCCTGGCGTTTGTATGCTGCAGATGATAAGAGAGATTATGGAAGTTCATCTTGAACGAAATTTTGATATCACGGCTTCCGATAATATGAAGTTTCTTTCTGTAATCAATCCCGAGCAAAATGCAGACGTTGACGCTTCAATTAATTATACCGAACAAGCCGATGTCGTTTCTATTAACGCAACTCTTTTTGCTGGTACGACGACATTCTTTAAATTAAAGGCTACACTTCAAGCAGCTAAATGACTACCGAAGAAGTTCGTGGAATGTTCAAAGAAATGAAGGTGTGCATTGTCGTGCCAACATTCAACAATGAACGAACGCTAGCGAAGGTTCTGGAAAGCCTTTTGGTATACACCCATCAGGTTATCGTAGTGAATGATGGCTCTACCGATAGCACGCCAGTTGTATTGAGTCATTTTTCACAGATTGATGTCGTAGGTTATCCAGGAAACAAGGGAAAGGGATTTGCTTTGCGCACGGGATTTAGGCGTGCCGTTGTACTCGGATATGATTATGCAATTACAATAGATTCGGATGGACAACATTTCGCTGAGGACCTTGAGAAATTCCTTATCAAACTAAGCGAGCATCCGTCGACGATAATCATTGGCGCGCGCAACATGGACCAGGCAAGTGTTCCAGGCAAAAGTAGCTTTGGTAACAAGTTTTCGAATTTCTGGTTCTGGGTTGAAACCGGACTGAAGATGAGCGACACGCAAAGCGGATATCGACTCTATCCGGTGAAGCAAATGGAGTCTATGCAATTCCTGACAAACAAATTTGAATTTGAGATCGAGGTCCTTGTTAAATCAGCGTGGCGTGGGATAGAAATTACAGAAGTTCCAGTGCGTGTTTTTTATGCTGGAAAAGAGAGTCGGGTTTCTCACTTCAGACCGTTCAAAGACTTCACACGAATTAGCATACTGAACACATTCCTGGTCATCATTGCACTGTTATATATTAAACCCCGGGACCTTTTCAGGGCTTCAAAAAAAAAAATTTCAGAGCGACTCTCTACGAACAGCTCTTCAGCCCTCTTGAGCCGGATTGGGTAAAAGCTATTTCCATTGGCTTTGGAATTTTCATGGGAATCGTTCCTGTATGGGGTTTCCAGTTAATTATTGCAATTGCATTAGCCTTTTTGTTCCGTTTGAACAAGGTTCTGGTGATACTTGCTGCAAACATCAGCATACCGCCAATGATCCCGTTAATTTTATTTCTCAGTCACCTGACCGGTTCTATCTGGATGGGCGACGATGCGCAATACTTTTTGTTTAGTGAAGAAATAACATTCGAGCGGGTCAAAACAAGTTTTGTGCAGTATGTCCTCGGCGCCATAACGTTGGCTATAGTTGCTGGCGCACTTATCGGCGGCATCGCCTATGTCAGCCTGAACATATTCAGGAAACGTAAAGTATAATGTATGGCAGCTCTGTTGATTAAACTTTATGATTTCTTTGAGCGTCGGAAAATAGTTTTCTGGGCAGTATTCTCGAGTTTAATAGTACTGTTGGGTTTAACTGCATCCCGGATAAAATTGGAAGAGGATATAACTAAGTTTTTCCCCGATGATGAGCGTGTCGAAAAACTCAACTATGTTTTTCAAAACTCCAAATTTGTTGAGCGAATAATAGTAATGATCTCCCTGAAGGACAGTGCCACGACGCCTGTTCCTGACAGTCTCGTAAGCTTCGCGGAAACCCTCTCGGGGCGTATGGAGCAAGAGTTGAAACCCTTCATATCCCGTATGGTAACTCAAGTGGATGATGATGTGGTGTTGAAACTTTTTTCATCAGTTTACGACAATTTACCTGTCTTCCTTGATGACCGTGATTATGTACAACTTGATTCGATTATTCAACCAGCCAATGCTGAGAGGATATTAGAGACCAACTACAGGCAGCTAATCTCGCCTGCCGGTGTAGTTGTAAAACAAATAATTGCAAAGGATCCCCTGGGCTTTTCTTTTCTCGCATTGCAGAAGTTAAAACAACTTCAGTACGACGAGAATTTTGAATTGTATGATGGATACATTCTTACCAGGGATAAGAGACACCTGATTTTCTTTGTTTCGCCTGTTTATTCTCCTAATGACACTGGGCACAACTCAGTTTTTTTTGATGCGCTTAGTACAATGATTGACGATGTTTCTGCTCATCACCCCACCATTAAGGCATCTTACTTTGGAGCCCCGGTGGTGGCAGTGGGAAACGCCAAACAGTTAAGAGCTGATTCCATCCTGACTATTAGCCTGGTAGTTATATTTCTGGCAATTTTTCTCGTTGCCTTTTTTCGAAAGAAGAGAGTTCCGTTTTTAATTTTTATCCCCGTGCTTTTTGGCGCGTTATTTTCCCTAAGCTGTATCTACTTAGTGCAGGCTTCTATCTCAATACTGGCAATCGCCGCAGGTTCCGTGATACTTGGAATCGCAGTGAATTACTCCTTGCACTTCTTATCACATCTTAAGCATACCCGTGATATCAGGGAAGTTATAAAGGACCTCGTACAACCTATGACCATGGGAAGTGCCACTACTGTCGTTGCTTTTTTCTGTCTTCAATTTGCAAATGCTGCTGTTCTTCGGGATCTGGGACTGTTTGCCGGTTTCAGTCTCATCGGGGCAGCGTTGTGTTCACTTGTTTTCTTGCCGCACCTTGTTTCAGAGAAAACATTCCAGGAAAAAGTTAAGGCAAACTGGCTCGAGCGTCTCTCTTTGTCCGTTATCCCATCCAATCAATATGTAGCTCTGGTCATACTTCTGGTAACGCCGCTCTTCCTCTATTTTGCCAAAGACGTCAGTTTCAATAGCGACATGAGCAAATTGAACTTCATGAGCGATGATACGCGTGAATCACAGCAAAGACTGGAAACTCTTACACAATCATCGCTCACGTCGTTGTATGTTGTTTCGAGCGGTAAAAATATTGAGTCAGCTTTGAGAAGTAACGAACAGGCAATGCCGTTGCTTCAAAAACTTGAGGAGGAACAGAAAATTAATAAGTTTTCTTCCGTGTCGACCTTCATGATATCAGATTCCCTGCAACGAGTACGAATCGAGAAATGGAACAACTACTGGGAATCGAGGAAAGAACCGGTTTTGAAGATAATTCAAACAAAAGGCCGGGAGTTAAAATTTTCCGACCGGGTTATTCAAAATTTCGAGCAGCTGATCTCCCGGACGTATGCAGCGGGTGATGCGGCAGTGCTCAACCAAATCAGGGCGGCTTTCTTTGAGGACTATATCATTGAAAAAAATGGTGAGACGACTATAATCTCAATGGTTAATGTTTATCCACAGCTTAGAAAGACTGTATACGCCAGGCTCGAGAATTCTCCGGTTCACGCCTTCGACAGACAAATGCTGACAAACATGTTTGTTGAATATGTAAATACTGACTTCAATTTTATTGTAACCTTCACTGCGATATTTGTCTTCCTTGCACTGTTGGTGTTATACGGCAGAATCGAGTTGACGCTCATAACGTTCGTGCCTATGATGGTCACCTGGATATGGATCTTAGGCATTATGGCTTTGGTGGGTATTGAGTTCAACATCATTAACATCATGGTCTCCACATTTATTTTCGGATTGGGGGATGACTATAGCATTTTTACCATGGACGGTTTATTACAAGAATACCGTGCAGGTAAGAAGAATCTGGCATCAATTAGAAGTTCCATCTTCTTATCGGCCGTAACCACTATCGCAGGGCTTGGGGTATTGGTGTTGGCACAGCATCCTGCGCTGAGATCAATCGCTGCAATATCAATTATTGGCATAGGCTGTGTGTTTGTTATGTCTCAAACCGTCGAACCGTTTTTGTTCCGGTGGTTGGTATCGCGGCGCACAGAAAGGGGTTTTACTCCAATGACTTTTCACGGGATTTTTAGAACGGGCTTAACTTATGCTTTGTTCGTATTTGGTGCGATTGTTCTTACGATCCTCGGAACCATCTTTCGTTTTGTTCCCTTTTTTAAAAAACAGATCAAGTATTTCTTTCATGTATTGCTCAGCGGATTTGCCAAATTGATCATTTACATTGAACCCACTGTGAGAAAAAAAATAATTGACGTTAGATCAAATACTTTCTCACGGCCTATGGTGATTATTGCCAACCATGCATCGCTTCTCGATATTCTTCTTACGATAATGCTCGATCCGCGACTGATTCTGGTAACAAACAAGTGGGTGTGGAATTCACCGATATTCGGAAGCGTCGTTCGCCTTGCTGACTACTATCCTGTGACAGAAGGATCGGATGATGTCGACAAGTTGAAAGCCAGTTTTGATCGGGGGTACTCACTGGTAATTTTCCCAGAGGGAACACGTTCAGCTGATGGAGTAATGGGTCGTTTTCATAAGGGTGCCTTTTACATCGCGGAAAAATTTAATCTTCCCATCCAGCCTCTACTTATTCATGGAGCTGCCGATGCAATTCCAAAGGGGACTTTTTATCTAAATGCTGGTGAGCTGACACTCAAATTTCTTGCACCCATTGAACCCAATGATATAAAGTTTGGCCAGGGATACTCAGAGCGGACAAAAGCTATTAGCAAACACTTCAAGCGAGAATTTGCTCAGCTCAAAAGTGAAACGGAGTCACCACGATATTTTTATCACAAGCTGGTGTCAAATTACATTTATAAAGGCCCGGTGTTGGAGTGGTACATGCGAATAAAAGTCAAACTCGAAAAGTATTATTTGCCCTTTCACGAAATTCTGCCGCTCAATGGTACAATACTTGACCTAGGGTGCGGCTACGGATTCATGTGTTATATGCTCCAGTTTCTTTCCGAAGGGAGATACATAACCGGGGTCGACTATGACGAAGAAAAAATCGAGGTGGCATCCAATGGTTACCTGAGGACTTCGCGACTTAACTTTTATACTGCTGACGTCACAACATTTCCACTGGAAGAATATGACGGGATTGTCATTAGTGATGTGCTGCATTATCTGCCCTATGAAGCTCAGGAAGTATTGCTGGACAGGTCTATTGATGCTCTCAACGATGGGGGTATACTAATAGTCAGGGAGGGTAATGCCGATTTAAAAGAGAGGCATAAAGGAACGGAGCTAACTGAATTTTTCAGCGTAAAAATCTTGAAATTCAACAAATCTGTCACGTCATTGAATTTTTTGTCCGGCGAAAGCATTAAGAGAATTGCGCATAGCAAGGGCATCTCTGTCGAGATTTATGATGATGCAAAATATACCTCGAATGTTATTTTTGTACTTAGAAAAGGTGTGCCGGGGGAAGCGCAGGTGTAAATCGCTGCAAATAAGAAAATGACCGAAACGTATGATGTAGTAATAGTGGGAAGCGGACTGGGGGGCCTCGCGTGCGGAACAATCCTGGCAAAAGAAGGATATAAAGTATGTATTCTTGAAAAGAATAAACAGATAGGAGGAAACCTGCAGACCTATGTGCGCGATCGGGTAATATTTGATTCGGGAGTCCATTATGTGGGTGGCCTTGATAAGGGACAAAACCTCTATCAGCTTTTCAAATATTTAGGTATTATGGACAAACTCAAGCTGAAGAAGATGGATGAGGATGTCTTTGATGCCATCGTCTTCGAGGGGGATCCGGTAATTTATAAGTATGCGCAGGGATACGATAACTTTATTCGGACGCTGACAGAATATTTTCCTGATGAGGAGCAGGCAATCAAAAATTATTGCACGGCCATTAAAGAAGTTTGCGGAAAATTTCCACTCTACAATTTGAGAAGTGGCGGGGGATTGATTGAAAAGATGACTGCGTTGGAGATTGATACGAAGGCCTTTATTGAATCGCTGACTTCCAATAAAAAACTTCAAAGTGTACTGGCTGGAAATAATTTGCTATATGCCGGTGTTGCCTATAAGACTCCCTTTTACGTGCACGCTTTGATAGTGAATAGTTACATCGAAAGTTCATATCGCTTCATCAATGGTGGATCGCAGATCTCGAAATATTTGTCGCGGGAAATTCATTCAAGAGGCGGAAAGATTATAAAACATGTGAAAGTGACCCGACTCGTGGAAACGGATGGCCAGCTTGCCTTTGCGGAGTCAGAAAAAGGGAACAGGTATTATGGGAAGTATTTCATTTCAAATATTCATCCTGCCCAGACCCTCGACATGCTTGAGAGCACACTCATCAAGAAAGCATATCGAAACCGCATTAAAAGTCTGGAGAATTCCATCTCGACCTTTTATGTAAATGCAGTAATGAAAAAAGACTGCTTCAAACATCTTAATCACAACTATTATTATTTCGAGCAAAGCGATCCCTGGGAGGTATTAAATTACACAGAAGAAAATTGGCCGTTAGGCTTTGCGTTATTTTTTGCCACTGCTGCCGAACACGAAGAGTACACCGAGGGAGTCACAATCATGGCGTATATGCGCTTCAACGATGTACAGAAGTGGCAGCATACTTTTAACACGGTATCTGATGAGTCTAACCGTGGAGAAGATTACGAAGAATTCAAGCGACAAAAGGCTGAGGTATTGATGAAAATGGTGGAACGACAGTTTCCCGGTTTCAGGTCATGCGTAAAGTCATATACGAGTGCAACGCCGCTTTCGGCTCGAGACTATATAGGTACGACAGATGGATCATTATACGGGCTCACTAAAGATTATCGCGAGCCTTTAAAGTCATTCATTTCCCCCAGAACCAAGATTCCGAACCTCATGCTCACGGGTCAGAATCTTAATCTGCACGGTGTTTTGGGTGTGACGGTGAGCGCTGTCTTAACCGCCTCCCAACTGCTTGGAATGGATTACCTGCTGGATAAAATCAAAGATGGTCAAAAGGATAATTAAGTTTTTTGCATGGACGATTGGGCTGATAATTTTATGCATTATTGGGCTGATCATCTATGTCCGGCTCGTGGCTGTAATAGATGAGCCCGAACCTGAATCGCTCGCTGCTCTTGATGCTAAAGTGGTGGAGGTAGACTCTGGGTTGTTCAAAATGAACAACAATTGGTTCAAAGCTAGTGAAACAGGGTTGTTCGAGTTATATGTGGAAGGTGATGCATTCGAACGAGGCGTAGCTAACGGTAGGCTTACACGTGATCTGGTTCACCGGCAGGAAGTGGTCTTCACTGAGCAAATACATAGATTGGTACCCTCCGATTTTTACCTGGATATCCTGAAAAATTTTGTTGGCTGGTTTAACAGAAATTTGCAGGACAATGTAATTAAAGAATATCAATTAGAAATCCTGGGAGTTTCCTACTCTGCTTCTCACGAATTCGATGACATTGCGCCTCCCTATCAAAGAATATTAAATTATCATGCTGCACACGATATTGGTCACGCTTTGCAAAACATGTCTTTAGTAGGATGTACAGCATTTGCTACGTGGGGCGATGAATCCGAGGATTCGACGCTTATCATTGGACGCAATTTTGATTTTTACGTTGGTGACGACTTTGCCCGCGACAAACTGATAGCCTTTTATAAACCTTCCACCGGTCACAAATTCATGATGGTCACCTTCGGTGGAATGACTGGAGTATTGTCAGGCATGAATGATCAGGGACTTACCGTGACTATTAATGCAGCTAAATCAGATGTACCCTCTGCATCAGCAACGCCAGTAACATTGGTAACGCGGGAAATCTTACAATATGCATCCACGATTAAGGAGGCCTACGATATTGTTGCAAAACGTAAAATGTTTGTCTCCGAATCTTTCCTGATCGGCTCGGCGAAGGAAGGTAAAGCTTCGCTCATCGAAAAATCGCCTGAAGCAGTAGAGTTGGTCGAGGCAAATGGAAATGTAATCATGAGTACTAATCACTTCCTGGGAGAAAAGTTAGGTAAGACCCAATTAAACGAACTACATGTAAAAACGAGCGCATCAGACTACAGGTATCAAAGATTAAAGGAACTTTTGTCGAGCAGAGATAAAAATTCGGTTCAATCCACTGCTGCAATTCTCCGTGATCAAAAAGGGATCAATGGTAAGGACATCGGATTGGGGAATGAGAAGGCGATCAATCAGTTGGTGGCTCACCATGCGGTCATCTTTCAACCTGAGAAAAAGCTCATGTGGGTATCCACGGCGCCATGGCAATTGGGTAAATTTATTTGCTACGATCTGGAAAAAGTATTTGTTTATGAAGCAGCTGAAAATCAGGAATTATATGAACAAGACTTAACGATTCCGGCTGATTCGTTTCTACTCACTCCAGAGTATCAAGACTACGTGAAATTTAGTAAATACAGATTTCCCTTTAACCCACAGAGCGATCTCAACCCCGATAGTGTCGTGAAATGGAATCCAAATTCATATCATGCTTATATGCTCGCTGCAGATTATTATTTTGAAAGGGAAAACTGGGCATCAGCCATCCCACTTTATGAGGAGGGCCTGACAAAGGAAATTGCAACCATGCAGGAACGTTATCATATGGAAAAAAATCTAAAAAAATCTAAGGAGCGAGTCAAATGATTATAGGTGTCGGAATAGATATCATAGAAGTTGACCGCGTCATGACGAAGATCAACAAGGATCATGGATTTCGGGAACTTGTTTTTTCGAAAAAAGAAATTGAGTTCTGTGAATCCAATTTGAAGTCTGAAAATTATGCTGGACGATTCGCGGCCAAAGAAGCCTTTTTGAAAGCTACAGGATGGGGCTTGCTATTGGGAAGTAACCTGGCCGACATACAAATAGAAACCGACGATAGGGGGAAGCCTTCAATTTTGCTCGATGGCGAGTTCAAAGAAAAAGCTGAACAGAATAACTGGAGCAAGATACATGTATCCATTTCGCACCTGAAGGAGGTAGCTTGTGCGGTCGTCATCATTGAACAATGAAGCAGATCCCCGAAATCGAACAACAATCCAAGGAGAATATTGCTGCGTTTCAATTGTTGAAACTGAAGGAAACGCTGCATCATGTGCTTAAGAATTCTCCGTACTACAAAAAGCTTTTTGGAGATCTCGGTATAGTGCCCGAAAATATCAAAAGTCTTGAAGACCTGCGATCATTACCAGTTACTACTAAAGACGACCTGCAAAGACACAACTGGGATTTTCTTTGTGTTCCTAAGTCCGACATCGTTGAGTATACGAGTACTTCCGGAACACTGGGGAAACCGGTCATAATTGCTTTGACCGAAGGTGACCTCCAACGGTTGGCCTATAACGAATGTATTTCTTTTGCTTGTGCCAACGGTGGCCCTGATGATTTATACCAGCTAATGCTTACACTCGACCGGCAATTCATGGCTGGTATCGCTTATTATGAGGGAATTAGAAAATTGGGAGCCGGGCTGATCAGAGTTGGGCCAGGTCTTCCAGTGTTACAATGGGAGACGATTGAACGTCTCAAACCAACAGTGTTGGTTGCAGTTCCCTCTTTTGTAGTCAAATTGATCGAGTATGCAAATCAGCAGCAGATCGACCTCAATAAGAGTTCTGTCAGGAAAGCTGTTCTCATCGGAGAAGGTGTCAGAAACGAGAACCTGCAGTTGAATGCATTGGGAAAAGCAATCTCGAGTGCCTGGAATATTGAGCTGTATGGTACCTATGCATCCACTGAGATGCAAACCGCATTTACCGAATGCACTTATGGAGCAGGCGGTCATCATCATCCCGAATTGATTATCGTTGAATTGCTGGACGACAATAACCAGCCCGTAAATTTGGGTGAACCCGGGGAAGTCACAATTACAACGCTCGGGGTGGAGGCCTTGCCTCTGGTGCGCTATAAGACTGGTGATATCGTCAGGGCGTACGATGAACCCTGCGGCTGTGGAAGGAACACGCTACGCCTTGGTCCGGTGCTGGGACGTCATAAGCAGATGATTAAACTGAAGGGCACCACTATTTATCCTCCAGGAGTTTTTGATATAGTGAATCAATTTGAAGCAATCTCTGACTATGTTGTTGAGGCGTATACCAGCCCGCTCGGGGTTGATGAACTTAGGGTGCACATTTGCGCTAGAGATAGTGAAACGGGACTTAGTGAACTGCTGGGTAATGCATTTCAGTCCAGGCTGCGCGTTGTCCCGACATTTAAGTTTGTTACACAGGCGGAAATTGAAAGTCTGCAGCACCCAGGGAAAAGTAGAAAAGTGACAAAGTTTCTTGATAATCGTATTAAGCCCGAAACATTAAAATAAAAAAAGGATGACCAAATGGCCATCCCTTTAATCTACAGGTTGTTATTTCTTAGCTAAGATCTTTTTCGAGCTCGTCTATCTTTGCTTGGGCATCTTGCTTACCAAGAGAAAGTGACAGCTTATAGAGCTCAAGTGCTTCGCGCTTAGTTTCTTTTTTCTTGCGAGGAGCAAACTTCGTGCGTTCAGCTGCAGTTTCGAGAGCTTGTGCCTGAGCAAAGTACAGGTCAGCCTGGCTTGCCTTTGATTGAGCATTGATGTCTTCAACTCGGGTTTCGAGGTTAGCAACATCCTGTTCTCTCATCTTGATAGTTTCAAGATTTTGGTTGATGGCAGAATCTCTTTGCGACACAGTCATGGCAAGCGATTCATTTTCACCGCGCATCTTTTCTACTTCAGCTTGAAGTGCAGTGATTTGTTGAGTGCTCATTTCAAGCTCATTCTTAAGTCTCTTGATCGTAGTTGCATAAGTTCCCTTAGCAGACTTTACTGATTTTTCGAGACTTGCAATCTTAGCTTGAGTGTCTTTGATGTGATTGTTGATGTCTTTAAGACGATTCTTGTAATCGGCATAAGACGTACCCTCTACAACATCGGTCCGGAGAAGCTGACGATTTGCATCGATCGAGTCGATTAGAACGCCAATCTCCTGAAGTGTTTGAGCAGTTTGTTGACTTTCGTGGAGTTCTGTGCGCAACGAATCCACCTGTGTCTGAAGCCTCTCTTTTTCCTTCGTATCACAACTAAGGAATGCGCCAGCGATGGCCAATCCAAAAACTATTTTCCTGATCATAATTGTAAGTTTTAAGTTCTTACACAGAACTTAGCAAAGGAAGGGCGAAAGTTGCGAAATCGGCGATTACGGCGACGAAGCGTCGAAAAACAAGTAATAAAGGCTTTTGTTGTTGTGCAAATCAGGCTAGACCCAAAAAGAGACGTTCACAATGAGGAAAAAGTCAACAAACTGAGGTGCAATAAAACAAAAAAAGTCAGGCACTTGCCTGACTATATTCCAACGTAAGTTTATAAATCACTTTATATTTTTCTTCAGGTAGCCACCCAGTTCTTTTCCAGCCTTTGCGTAAGCTTCCTGCAGCCGCGCTCCTGTTTCATAATCAAAGCCCATAACATCACGACCTGGAGCTTTGAGTATTGAAATCTTTGCAATTACTTTTGAAGGGTCCTTTGAATCTACAATCACTGCTTCACCATCGATAAAGGCCGGTCTGCTGGCAACACCAACATTGAAACCTGGTTCGGTCTTAACCGTCTTGAAGATCAAAGTGTAAGGTGCATTGTCATCGACGGTTGAAATGTCTGAATGCTTTGAGAACAATTCACGAAACTGCGGTTCGAAACGATCCTGTCTGTCGGCTATCCAACTTTGTTCCCACGTGTCTCCACGGCCGGCTTCCTTGCCATTCAATTCCTTTTTTTTCTGAGCAATGTAATCTTCTTCCTTGTCAAATTTTCCAACGGACATTTCGTATTGAAATTCTGTCTTCAACGACGTTTGGCCTTTCAAAGCACTGAGATCGCCCTCTATTAGCTTAATTTTCTGAGCATACCCGGCAATCCCCAAGCACAAAAGCATTAGGGTAAACACATGTTTCATAGTCAGTCTGATAATTTAGTTTGTTAAGACGTGTAATCCGGCCTTCAAACGAAACCGGAAATTGTTGTGTAAAGAAAACGAAAATTCAAGATTTATTTTTCGGCACGTATGAAAAATAAAACCAATTAATACCGAAAATATTACGTGGGCCTCTGTGTTTGCATCATATTGAGGGAGGATCTTTTCTTATCGCTTTTTCAAGCTGGAATACTTCTTAAATTTGTCAGGTACTTACTCTTTTTAAGATGCATACTATTGTTTGGCTGTCATTGATTCTTCTTCCGGTTGTAACGTGTGCCCAAATCAAAAATATTAAACTCGATGATGTGGAGCCCTATCAACCTGCAATTGTCGTTAACAAGAAAAATCCTTTAAACATTGTCGCGGCGTCGGCACCGAATAATATTTTCTATACAGTTGACGGAGGTAACAATTGGCAATCAATTAAACTTAAGTCATCGTTGAGTGTAAACGGGGATCCCGCACTGATCTCCGACGACAAGGGAAATATTTATTCTTTTCATATGACAGGAAAGGCAGCAGAGCAATCAGGAGACCTCGCTTCGGACCAGATTATTTGTCATATCTCAAAGGATGGCGGTAAAACATGGGAGGAGGGTGCACCCTTCGCACTTAATGGTTCAAAGGTTCAGAAAAATCCCACTGCAACCATCGATGTAAAGGGAAATATCTGGGTAGCATGGACTCAGTTCGACAAATTTCGAAGCGATGACAAAGACTGCCAGTCCAACGTCTTCCTAACCGCTTCATCAAACGGTAAAAAATGGAGCAAACCGATTCACGTTTCGCAATTACCAGGAGATTGTGCTGACGACGACAATTCTGTTAAGGGTCCTGTACCAGCAATCTCTGCGGATGGGAAAGCATTCGTTGCATGGGCTAACCAGAATAAGTTATTTCTTGACCGATCATTTAACGGTGGCGACTTGTGGTTGTCGAATGATATTACAGTGGGTCAGCAGCCCGGCGGGTGGAGGATGGCGATGGAGGGACACGCTTCAACGAGCGGTCACCCTGTTTTGATGATCGATCAAAGTAAAAGCATGTACCAGGGATGTCTTTACTTGATGTGGGCTGACCAACGCAATGGGGAGAATAATACCGATGTTTGGTTTATGCGATCAACAAATTTTGGGGACAATTGGTCTAGCCCTGTGAAGGTTGCTGAGGACACGAGCAAGCGTCACCAGTATCTTCCAACAATGGCTGTGGATCAGTCCACCGGCTATATTTACGCCGTATTCTACGACCGCAGTGCGTACTCGGATAATCAGACGGATGTATGTGTAGCATATTCGACGGATGGAGGAATTAATTTTAAGACGACGCGCATTAGTGATACTCCTTTTGTATCGGATGAAGGGATGGAATTTACGGATTACATTGGTATTTCGGCCCATAAAGGAACAATAACACCGATCTGGACACGCGTCGAAAATGGAAAGGCCAGCCTGTGGACCGCAATCATTAAGCAAAACGATTTGATACAGGTACCACAGGCATCGGGCAAAAAGAAGAAGAAATAGGGTTTACCCAAACCACGATAAGGCGGATCTAATGCCAATTTTACTGTTTGTTATGCATTTTCACCCCTTTCCTGTACTTTTGGCAAATCAAAAATAACATTGCAAATGACTGTTGACGAAAAACTCACCTTTAAGGTTAAAGATTTGTCCCTCGCAGAATGGGGACGCAAAGAAATTACATTGGCCGAAGCTGAAATGCCAGGCCTGATGGCTACTCGCGAGGAGTATGGCAAACAAAAACCGCTGAAAGGTGCAAGGATTGCAGGATGCCT
>JAEZBX010000309.1 GCA_023412765.1 Bacteroidota bacterium | reverse complement strand
TACGGTGGTTCACGTCCCATTGCGAGCAACGATACCGAAGAGACGAGGCTGCTGAATCGGAGGGTGGAGTTTACTATTTTGAAATTTTGAATTTTAAATTTTGAATTTTGAATTGGGTGCTTCGAGTTGATGTTTTTAGCACCCGAAAATTTTATAACCGCAAAGGCGCGAAGACGCAAAGTTTTTTGTAAAACGTATGCGTTTAAAATTTATGTTGCGATTCTTTTTGTAAATGTTAGTAGTCCTATCCGATCAGACGCAAGGCCAGTTGCCTAAAGGCAGAAGAATTGTGCTTTACCATGGAAGAGTCTCTTGTTCGTGGCTGAAAAAAAAAAGTAAGGATTATCGGTTTCAAGAAATTTTGCGCGTTTTTCGTTATTAGTTACTTTCGATCAATAACGTTGTGTAAAATGAAAAGCAATAACGAGCTTGACCGGCTCTCCAGAATTATTTTGGATTCTTCGATTGAAGTTCACAAAGAACTTGGCCCCGGTAAGCTGGAATCCATCTATCAGCTTTGTCTGATAAAAGAGTTCCAAAATAAAGGCATAATGTTCGCTTCGTCGGTGAAGTTTCCTTTGCCCTATAAGGGAATTTCACTTGACAAAGACTTCATAGTCGATATTGTGGTTGAAGACGAAATTATTATTGAACTAAAAGCTGTCGAAGTAATTCTACCGGTACATACTGCCCAAATAATCAGCTACCTCAAGGTTACAAACAAGCGATTGGGATTCTTGATAAATTTCAACACCCCAAAACTAATAGAAGGTTTTCGCAGGTATGTAAATAATTTCTAGCAACAAACATTCACTATGCTACAAGATGTGGTGAACGTGAATATCCAAGGAACGAAAGAACTTCTGCCGCAGGCAGCGCGCCTTGCGTCTTACTCGAACAATCTTAATTTATTAAAAAACAGATTCACGGTTACGCATCATAGGATCCACGTACACATTGGTGACTCCTTGCGTCTTCGCGCCCTTGCGGTTAATGCATTTCAGCCCTAACTCATAGCACAATCCTGCCATCACTTTCCTTGCTTGATTAGCACCCAATTCAAAATTCAAAATTTAAAATTCATAATTTAGCCTATGCGGTTAATGCATTGTGAACGTGAATATCCAAGGTACCGAAAGAACTTCTGCCGCAGGCAGCGCGCCTTGCGTCTTACTCGAACAATCTTAATTTATTTAACAGACAGATTCACGGTTACGCATCATAGTATCAATGTACACATTGGTGACTCCTTGCGTCTTCGCGCCCTTGCGGTTAAAGCATTTCAGCCCTAACTCATAGCACAATCCTGCCATCACTTTCCTTGCTTGATTAGCACCCAATTCAAAATTCAAAATTTAAAATTCAAAATTTAATTTTTGAGCGCTTGTTTGAAATATTTCCCCTGCCTCGATGGAGTAAAGTTCCAATCAGTGAAAAGCATTGGAGACCAGTGCGGATCGAACACCCACACGACATACGAGATTCCCTTCTCTTTACAATATTTTGTGATGGCATCACCATAGGACTCATCGCTGATCACCGGGATGTGGGCACCCCGGTCATCTGGCCCGCAGAATCCAATCTCTGTTAGGATCAAAGGATACTTCTCCGCTACAAATCCCCAGTCGGCTGTCCACTTGGGTTCCCAAGGCTTTTCGCGTTTCATGGGATAGGGGTGACTTACATATCCAATACCCTCTGCGTTGATAGGGTCTGTCGCCACGGGAGTCAGATCATAAGCCCAGTTAAATCCTCCCACCAGCGGTACCGTTGTAGCGCCATGCG
Organism: Bacteroidota bacterium; assembly: GCA_023412765.1. Taxonomy (GTDB): domain Bacteria; phylum Bacteroidota; class Bacteroidia; order Cytophagales; family Cyclobacteriaceae; genus Chryseolinea. The sequence continues at coordinate 3,754 of JAEZBX010000309.1, read as the reverse complement.
CGCGTATAATGCCGATGATTTCTTCCACCAGTGCTTTCCATTGCGGCCAGGTGCATTGTCCAAGCTGACCATTATAAATTGTGGGTTCATTGAAAAGCTCAAAAAACGCGACGGTGGTATTGTCCTTGTATTTCTTAGCCATGGTCCGCCAGAATTCAAAGGTTTCCTTTTGCGTTGTCTCATACATCGCATTTTGATACATCTCTGTTCTGAGGTTACCGATCACGTGCCAGTCAATGATAACATATAAACCCAGCTCGGTCGCCCAGGCGATCCCGTCATCCAGTAGCTTCATATATTTTTCTTCACCTTGCTCACGCCATGCCGTTGGGTGGACAGGGAATCTTGTGATGTTAGCACCCCAATTTTTCATCTCCTGAAAATATGCCTTGTTCCAATGACCTTCCTTCGCCAACTTGTTGGGGTCGCTCGTGTTAAGTCCTCTGAAGACCATTGGCGTTCCGTCGGCGGTTACGAATTTATTTCCTTTAACGCTGATGCGACTGAGCTTACTGTTTTGGGCAGGGCAGGTGAGCGTAAAGCAAAGGATACAAAGAGATAGGATAATCTTTACTTTCATATAAGGTATTGATGAATGGATTCAAAGTAAAGGAAAAAAATGATTTTACCTGATGTAGAATTGGTCGGCGGTTTTTGAAGATACATAAATTGGAGTAGGTTCGTAGGTCAAGTTATCAAAAAGAATCATGGCGAGAACATATTTGTGCTGCGCAGTTTTTTCAATTTTCTGCAGCGGTGTTTTTGGTCAAAAGAAAACGCTGGTTGTAGACAACACCATGCATCATTTGAGAAATGGAGATGAACCAGAGTGGATTGAATTTTCTCGAAGCACTGGAGCTCAACAACTGAACCTTAACTTTTCTTTCAAAGGTAAACCGACGCAATCGACGCTGATCTTGCGGCAGTATGACCTCAAACAAAATTGGGAGATCTCATTAAATGATCAAAAGCTGGGGTCGCTTTTTACGGATGAGCAGGATATGGTAGTGTGCTATTCTGTCCCTGCCGAAGCCCTTAGACGAGGCAGCAATTCCCTTGTGGTTAAGTCAAATAGCAAAGCTGTCGACGATATAAGGGTAGGAAATATTGTGCTTGACTTCCGGCCGCTGGACCAGGTCCTTGCTGAAGCGTCTCTTGATCTGGAGGTCCTCGATCGCAACTCCGGGATTCCATTACCTTCACGTATCACAATTGTAAATAGTAATGGCAGTCTGCAAACATTTTCTGCGTCAAAAAAGCAACACCTTGCTGTTCGTCCAGGAGTGGTCTATACTTCAAACGGGCATGCATTCATTCAGTTGCCTGCGGGAAAATATACCATCTATGCTAACCGTGGATTTGAGTATGGGGTTGACTCTGTTGAGGTCGACTTAAAAACCGGTGATCAACTCAAAAAGACGTTACGTATAGCCAGAGAGGTAGATACGGATGGATGGATTGCCAGCGATACGCACATCCATACTTATACTTATTCCAGGCATGGTGATGCCGCGATGGAGGAGCGGGCAATCACAATTGCGGGTGAAGGAATTGAACTGCCGATTCTCACTGATCATAATATTCATGTCGACATCAAGCCGTTTGCGCAGGTAATGAATGTTGATCAATATTTTACGCCTGTCATTGGAAACGAGCTTACAACCAGGGTTGGTCATTTCAATATCTTTCCGACGTCAGTTGGGGAGAAGGTTATTAACCCAGATGCTACGAATTGGGAAGGCATTCGAAAAAATATTAACGATAAGACTAATGCGAAGGCGATCATACTAAATCACGCCCGGGATGTACACAATGACTTTCGTCCCTTTGGAACAGAACACCATCTGTCTTCCGCTGGCACCAGCACGGCCATGAAGGTCTTTCCGGCCAATGCAATGGAAGTGATGAATTCCGGTTCACAACAAACCTACATCATGAACCTTTTCCACGACTGGTTTGGGATGCTGAACCGCGGATTCAATCTCACACCTGTCGGATCCAGCGATTCGCATGATGTAAGTCGATATATCGTTGGACAAGGCCGAACGTATATCAAAGGCGACGACATCAACCCTGCAAACATCAACGTCGATTCTGCTGTCACAAATTTTAAGGAAGGCAAAGTGATGGTGAGCTCGGGTCTGCTGGCAAAAATAAAAGTAAACGATAAATATGGTCCCGGTGACTTAGCGCCCGCGTCAGAAAAAATTGTTATTTCAGTGGAAGTATGGGGCCCAGCGTGGACAAGAGCAGATCACGTTTCAATTTATGCGAATGGAAAAAAGATATGGGACGAAAAAATTGATGCAAATAGAAATGCCGGTCTCAAATGGAAAAAAACGCTGGATTTCGAGTCACCTGCACACGATGTTTTCTTTGCTGCCATCGCTGAGGGACCCGGATCAGGTATGCGCTTTTGGCCACTTGCAAGGCCATACCAACCGGCTACGCTAGAATGGACTCCGAGAGTGATTTCGACTACTGGCGCCGTCTGGTTCGATGGGGATAAAAATACTACTCGCAACAGTGCATTCTATTATGCCACGGTGATTATGGACGACTCCGAAGGAAGCATGAAAAAAGTCATGGAGATGCTTCAAAATTATGATCGTGCTGTGGCGATACAGGTGGCTACGCTGCTTTGGTCGCATGGAAAGGACCTTTCGTCTGATGAGGTGCGCAGCGCCCTTAAGGATGCGTCTCCCGAGACGAGGGAGTTTTTGAGCAGGTGATTGGGGAAATCCAGGAGTTAAGGAATTAAGATAAGGGTATAGGGGTATAAGGTATAAGGAGTCAAGATCGCAGTCCCTCCTTGACCTTATACCTTATACCTCTATACCCTATACCTCTTGCAAGTCATTTTCTAAAAAAAGACTAACTTCATTCCACAACCCCAAAAAAATGAAAACCCTCAACAGAAGAAATTTCGTGAGAAGCTCGGCCTTGATTTCATCCGGTCTTCTTGGATTTGGTTCATCGGCACTTGGCACTCCTGCTCCAGTGGAAAACAGCGTCTATGTAATTGGTCCAATGGAAGGTTATTCTCCCCAGGTAGGTACAATAGTTTCCATGCTCAATTACAATCGTCACACCATTCTCAGAATGGTGGCGAAGATGAGTATGAAAGAATTGGATTACCTGCATGACAGTCACGCCAACACTATTGGTGCATTATTGATGCATCTTGGTGCTACCGAAAAGTTTTATCAGATAAATACTTTTGAGGGCCGTCAGGATTATAACGACGAAGAAAAGAAAGTCTGGGGTGCTGCTATGGGTCTTGGAGATGAAGGCAGAAAGACTATCAAAGGCAAAGAAGTTCAGTATTACATCGATGCGATCACGGCTGTCCGGGAAAAAACGCTGACTGAATTAAAGAAAAAGGACGACAAATGGTTGCTTGCCGTCGATCCTGAATGGTCGAAGGAAAGGCCACTCAACACATATTGGAAATGGTTCCATGTTTGTGAACACGAGGCGAACCATCGTGGACAGATCGCATGGCTGAGAAGCAGGTTGCCTGGAGCAAAGCCAGGCAATGACTAGCCTGTCTTTGTTTGTTCTGCGGGGTTTTAAGAAAGGTATAAGGTATAAGGTATAAGGAGGGCCTGCGATCTTGGCGCCTTATACCCTATACCCTATATCTGAACCAATAGCCATAGCGTTGTACCGGAATGAAACCAATTCAAATTCCTTTTGTTACCTTTAAAGTAGACGTAGACCTCATTTTAATATCCTGAGTATGGAGCTAAAC